>ANAW01000078.1:0-14586 GCA_000340945.1 Nocardiopsis synnemataformans DSM 44143
GGCCGACAAGGCCATCACCGCCGAGCGCACCCGCATCGCCCGGGAGATGCACGACGTGGTCGCCCACCGGGTCAGCCTCATGGTGCTGCACGCGGGCGGTCTGGAGGTCTCCTCCGAGGACCCGCGCACCGTCGAGGCGGCCGGACTCATCCGCACCACCGGCCGCGAGGCCCTGACCGAACTGCGCGGCATCCTCGGGGTGCTGCGCGAAGACACCGACGCGGCGCCCACCGCACCCCAGCCGGTCCTGTCCGACCTGGACCGCCTGGTGGAGGAGTGGCGCGCCGCCGGGATGCCGATCGACCGCGAGGAGACCGGCCAGGCCCGCCCGCTGCCGGCGGGCGTCCAGCGCACCGCCTACCGGATCGTCCAGGAGGGGCTGACCAACGCCGCCAAGCACGCGCCCGGCGCCGCCGTCACCCTGCGCCTGCACTACGCCGACCGCCAGCTGGAGGTGGAGGTGGCCAACGCGCCCGCGTGGGGCCCGGCCTCGCCCATGCCCCGCAGCGGCTTCGGGCTCACCGGGCTGCGCGAGCGCGTCGTGCTCTCCGGCGGCAGCCTCAGCGCGGGGGCGTGCCCCGACGGCGGGTGGCGTCTGCGCGCTATCGTGCGAACCGACGATCCATCCGGTACGGAGGAAGAGGTTCCCGAAGGTGATCCGCACGCTCCTGGTCGATGACGAACTCCTGGTCAGGTCCGGCCTGCGGATGATCCTGGACTCCGCCCCCGACATCGAGGTGGTGGGCGAGGGCGGCGACGGCGCCGAGGCCGTGCGCCTGACCGAGGAACTCAGCCCCGACGTGGTGCTGCTCGACATCCGCATGCCGGGCACCGACGGGATCACTGCCGCCGCCCGCCTCACCGCTCTGCCCCGGCCGCCCCGCGTGGTCCTGCTGACCACCTTCGACCTCGACGAGTACGTGCACAGCGCCCTGCGGGCCGGGGCGGTGGGCTTCCTGCTCAAGGACACCCCGCCGCGCGACCTCATCGGCGCGGTGCGCACCGTCCACGAGGGCAACGCCATGCTCGCGCCCAGCGTGACCAAGCGCATGCTCGAACGCTTCGCCGCGCCCGCGCCCGCCGACTCCGCGGCGGGCCGCGCCGAGGCCGTGCGGCGCCTGTCGGTGCTCAGCGAGCGCGAACGGTCGGTGCTCCTCGCGGTGGCCCGGGGCAGGTCCAACGCCGAGGCGGGCCGCGACCTGGGCATGCGCGAGGCCACGGTGAAGGCCCACGTCAGCCGCATCCTGGCCAAGCTGGGCATGTCCAACCGGGTGCAGGCCGCCATCCTGGCCCACGACGCGGGCTGGGCCTGAGGCCCGGACCGGTGTGACCGGCGGGCTGGCCTCCGTGGCGGGGCGGGACCGTGTCCCGTCCCGGATAGGGTCACTGTCGACCTCGTTCCCCCAGACGAAGGAACCGACCGTGTCACCGCTCCCCTCCTGGCACAGGAAGGTCCTGCCCCGCGTGCTCGGCGGGCTGGGTCTGCTCATGGCCGTCTTCACGGGCAGTTTCGCGGTCAGGCTCACCGAGTCGCCCACGCTCCTGGCGCTGTACGTGTCCGCGGTCCTGTTCTTGTTCGTCTGGTTGGACCGTCTCGGCGTCGTCTTCGGGGAGGAACCGTATCCGGGCTCGTCCGAGCCGCGGCCGCCCGCGGGGCACGCACGGCCCCTGTCGGGCATGCGGGCGGGGCTGGGCAACATCGCACTGGTGATCCTGTCCTGGATGGTTCCCATCGGATCCGCGCACACCTGGCTGCTGACCCCCAGCATGATGTTCATCATCGTGGTCGTCGTCGGTATGCCCCAACCACCGGAGGCCGAGGACGGGGAGGGACACGGGAATCCGCGCCGGTGACACACCTCACCCCCGGCCCCCGCGGCCTGGGCATCCCCCCTGCGTGTCTCCCGTGTGCCCGGAATCCCCGCACATGGGCGGACCGGCGCCTCTGTCCACCTCGGTTGCGTTTACCGCCGGGTAGCTCGGTACGCTGCAATGCGGTCCCACCCCCCGGAACACCACGTCGTGGCTGATCACAGCAGCCGCTGGAGAAGAGGAGCCCCTATGTCGCGCTCGGTACTGGTCACCGGCGGCAGCCGCGGAATCGGTCTGGCCATCGCCCGTGAGCTGGCCGCGGGCGGAGACGACGTCGCGGTGACCTACCGCTCCGGCGAGCCCCCGGAGGGCCTGCTGGGCGTTCGCTGCGACATCACCGACTCCGCCCAGGTCGACGCCGCCTTCAAGGAGGTCGAGGAGGCGCAGGGCCCCGTCGAGGTGCTCGTGGCCAACGCCGGGGTCACCAAGGACCAGCTCCTGGCCCTGATGAGCGAGGACGACTTCTCCTCCGTGCTGGACACCAACCTCACCGGCTCCTTCCGCGTGGCCAAGCGCGCCGTGCGCGGCATGATGCGCAAGCGCTCGGGCCGCATCATCCTCATCTCCTCCGTGGTGGGCCTCCTCGGCTCGGGCGGCCAGGCCAACTACGCCGCCTCCAAGGCCGGTCTGGTCGGCTTCGGCCGTTCCCTGGCCCGCGAGCTGGGTTCGCGCAACATCACGGTCAACGTCGTCGCCCCCGGCTTCATCGAGACCGACATGACCGCGGTCCTGTCCGAGGACCGCCAGGCCGAGATCAAGAAGAACGTCCCGCTGGGCCGCCTCGGCTCCACCGACGACATCGCCAGGACGGTGGGCTTCCTGGCCGGGCCCGGCGGCGCCTACATCTCCGGCGCCGTGATCCCCGTCGACGGCGGCCTGGGCATGGGCCACTGACCGGGTCCGCCCCCCTTTTCTCCCTCCAGCCACCGGGAGGGCTCCCCTTCCGCAACGGACCAAAGACAGGACGGACGACCCGAACATGGGAATCCTCGAAGGCAAGCGCATCCTCGTCACCGGAGTGCTCACCGACTCCTCCATCGGCTTCCACGTGGCCCGCCTCGCCCAGGAGCAGGGCGCCACGGTCGTGCTCACCGGCTACGGCCGCCTGAGCCTGGTGGAGCGCATCGCCAAGCGCCTGCCCGAGACGCCCCCGATCCTGGAGCTGGACGTCACCGACGACGAGCAGCTCGGCACCCTGGCCGCCCGCATGAGCGAGCACGTGGACGGCCTCGACGGCGTCGTGCACTCCATCGGCTTCACCCCGCAGGACGCCCTGGGCGGCAACTTCCTCAACACCGAGTGGTCGGACGTGGCCACGGCCATGCACACCTCGACCTTCTCCCTGAAGTCGCTGACCACCTCGCTGCTGCCGCTGATGGGGAACGGCGGCTCGGTCGTGGCCATGGACTTCGACAACAGCGTCTCCTACCCCATCTACGACTGGATGGGCGTGGCCAAGTCCGCGCTGACCTCCACCGCCCGCTACCTGGCCCGCTACGTCGGCGACCAGAACATCCGGGTCAACCTGGTCTCAGCCGGGCCGCTGAGCACCATGGCCGCCCGCAGCATCCCCGGGTTCTCCGAGCTGGCCAAGCACTGGCCCGAGCGCGCCCCGCTGGGCTGGGACGTCACCAACCCCGAGCCCGCGGCCAAGGCGGTCGTGGCGCTGCTGTCCGACTGGTTCCCCGCCACCACCGGCGAGATCGTCCACGTCGACGGCGGTTTCCACTCCACCGGGGCCTGAGAGCCCCGACTCCGGTTCTCCGGGCCGGTGCCGCACACGCGCGTGCGATAGGTTGACGCGGGCGGGCCACCCCTGAGGGGCGGCCCGCCCGTCTGCTGTCGCGGGGCAGGTGCGGCGCGTACACCCGTGTGTCGGGAGCGGCGCGTGTGACCCTGGCAGGCGGCCGTGCGAGCCGAGACCGAAGGGGACGGGGTATGGATCTGGGACTGACGGGGGCACGGGTCGCCGTGACCGGGGCCAGCAGGGGGATCGGCCGGGCCATCGCCCAGCTGTTCGCCGCCGAGGGCGCCGACCTCGCGATCTGCGCGCGCACCCCCGAACCGCTGTCCGAGGCGGCCCGGGAACTGGAGGAGACCGGCGCCCGGGTGTTCTCGCGCGCCCTGGACGTCACCGACCACGACGCGCTGCCCTCCTTCGTCGACGACGCCGCGGACGCACTCGGCGGCCTGGACGTGCTGGTGTCCAACGTCTCCGGCGGCAGCGCGCCCACCCCCGACCAGTGGGAGCGCGGCTTCGCGGCCGACCTGATGCCGTTCGTGCGCCTGACCGAGGCGTCCCGGCCCCACCTGCTGGCCTCCGAGCGCGGCGGCGCGGTGGTGCTGATCTCCAGCACCTCGGCGCTGCACACCACCGTGCCCGCCGGACCGCGCTCCTACGGCGCGGTCAAGGCCGCGCTCAACCACCACGCGTCCTCGCTGGCCCGCGCCTGGGCGGGGGAGGGGGTGCGGGTCAACACCGTCTCGCCCGGACCGATCGAGTTCCCGGGCGGGGGCTGGGAGCGCCGCCGCGAGAACGACCCGGAGTTCTACGAGTCCGTCCGCGAGCGCATCCCCTACGGCCGTCTCGGCCATCCCGACGAGGTCGCCCGCGCGGTGGCCTTCCTGGCCAGCCCGGCCGCGACCTACGTCACCGGGCAGAACCTGGTGGTCGACGGCGGGTTCCTCGACCGGATCTGAGCGCGCCCGCGGCGGCGCCCGCTCGTCATCTACCTGCTGCCGGGGCGCTACTTCGTGCGCGGGCTGATGGCGGGCGCCCTCAAGGGCTGACCGCGCGGCCCCGGCGCCGGGTTTCGGTCTCAGGCCCGGCACCGGGAGCAGCCTGGAGGTAGTCCGGGGGCCGGGGACCAGCCCGGGGCCAGCCCGGAGGGTCGGGAATCAGCCGCGTGACCGGGCATCGCGCCGGTGCGCCAGCAGACGCAGGACCACGACGGCTGCGCCGAGCACGCCCGCGGCCAGCGTCACCACCGTCACGTCGGGGACCCACGTCAGGGCGGGGCGCAGGCCGTAGCTCGCCGTCAGCCCCATCGCCGCGACCACCGCGGCCAGCCCGAGGGCCGACCACAGCCCGGTCGCCCACCGGCGGGGCCGCCGGACCCGCACGGCCGCGACGGCGCCCGCCCCCAGCGCCGCCGCGGCGGCCGTGGGCGTCCACACCGACGCCAGGTACAGCGGGTCGGTGCCGGGGGAGGAGGGGGAGTCGCCGCCCGCGACCATGCGGGCCAGCCCGAAGGCGACCGCCTGGATCCCGTTGTCGCGCAGCATGTCGTAGGTGTTCTGGAGAACCACCACCGCCCTCTCCCGTTCGGGCAGCACCACGACGATCGCCACGTACCCCGGGGTCGACCCGCCGTGGAAGACGATTGGCTCACCGAGGTCGGACAGGGCGGTGTCACGCCAGCCCAGGCCGTACTCCTGCGCCGAACCGGGGACCGGGACCAGCCCCGTGCGGGCCCGCTCCAGGGCGGCGGCGTCCAGCACGGGAGGCTCCGCCGCCACCTGCGCCCGCGCGAACGCGGCCAGGTCGGTGATGTCCCCGCCCAGGTAGCCGTAGGCCGCTCCCGCGTCGTCCACGCCGTCCGCGTCGGCCACCGGCACGCCCCACAGCGTGCGGTGCCCCGGGCTCAGCCCGGCCTCCCGCGCCTGGGCCGCGCTGGCGAAGACGCCGTCCATCCCCATCGGTTCCAGGACGCTGGCGCGCAGGTGGGCGCCGAAGTCACCGGTCACCTCCTCCATCACGGCGCCCAGCACGAGGTAGTTCGCGCTGCTGTACTCGTGCGTGCCCGGGTCCCCCGGCTCCGAGGCGGCGGCCCGCGCCACCCGCGCGTCCAGGTCCGGGGCCTCCTCGCCGTAGAGGTCGCTGGTGGCGGCGGCGGTCCGCGCGGTGAGGCCCGAGGTCTGGGTGAGCAGGTCGCGCACGGTGGGGTCGGCGCCGAACTCCGCGAAGACCGGCAGGTACTCCTCGACCGGGGCGTCCAGGTCCAGGCGCCCTTCCTCGGCCAGGACCAGCGCGGCGGTGGCGGCCACGGGCTTGGCCACCGATCCCCACAGGAACGGGGTGTGCTCGTCGACCGGGGCGCCGTCGCCGTCCACGCCGAAGGCCCCTTGGTGCTCGACGCCCTCGGGGCCGACCACGGCGTAGGCCAGCCCGGGGGTGTTGGTGGCCTCCATCCGCTCCCGGACGTAGGCGTCCATCCGGGTGGGGTCGGCGGGAGCCGCGTCGTCCAGTGGGGAGGTTGGTGCTGCCGGGGTTGTGGGGATCGCGGGGGCCGTGAGGGCTGTGGGGATCGTGGGGTTTGTGGGGGCGGTGAGGGCCGTCGACGTCACAGGTGCTGTTGGAGGCGCGGGGGCTGCCGGTGGTGCGACGAGAGCTGTCGGGACCGCAGGGAACGCGGAGGTCGCAGGGGTCGAGGGGATTGACGGGGCTGCTACGCCCACGGGGGCCAGAGCTAACAGCAGGGCGAGGGGGACGTGTGTGAGGGGGAGGGGCATGAGGGGGCCTTTCGATAACCGTATCTCCATACGATTATGACCGTACCATGATACGGTTATTCGGTGCCAAGAACCGCAGACCACGCCCAGAGGCGCACGCAGATCACCGGCGCCGTGTGCGAGCTGATCGCCGAACGGGGGCTGGACGCCGTGACCGTGGCCCGCACGGCCGCGCGCGCGGGGATCTCCGTCGGGCTCGTGCAGCACTACTTCCCGTCCAAGGACGACATGCTGCTGCACGCGTTCGAGCGGGTCAGCACGGCCGTCGCCACCCGCGTCGCGGACGTCGTCGGCGAGGGGACCCGGCACGAGAGGACCATCGCCGAGATCCTGCTGGCCGCCCTGGCCGAGCACCTGCCGCTGGACGAACCCCGCCGGGCGGAGTTCCGGGTGATCCGCGTCTTCGCCGGACGGGCCCTGGAGAACCCGGCACTGGCCGAGGTGGACGCGCGCACCGCGGACGCGCTGCACGCCGAGATCGCCCGGGCGGTGCGCAACGGCGTGGAGTGCGGTGAGGTGGAGGCGGACGTGGACGCCGTCGCGGCCGCCGCCCGCGTCGCTGCAGTGGCCGAGGGCCTGGCCACCCAGGTCTACCGGGGCGGGCCCGGAGCCGCCGAGCGTGCCCGGGAGGCGTTGCGCGCGGAACTGGGCTCGGTGTTCACGGGCGAGTGCCGCCAGTACGCTCGCTGAACCGCCGCCCCCCGGTCACGGCCTCGGTCGCGGCTGCGGTCCGCGTGACCGGACCCCCGTGTCGTCTTGTCGCCCGCGCGCCCACCTGCGTCTGACCCTGAAACCCCTGCGCTGGGTGATGGTCGGTGCGGTCCGCCAGATGCTCATCGAGGGCGGACGCCTGCTGGAGGGAGGGTCCGGGCCTGGGCTCGATGAGGCGTGAGAGGGCGGCCTTCGAGCAGGCTTACGGGGAGGCCGTGGGGTCCGGCTGGTGCAGGAGGGCGGCGATGTGTTGTTTGGGGTAGCGGCGTGCTCCGCCGGGGGTGCGGAAGGGTTTGAGGACGTTGTCCCATTCGCCTCTGTGGAGGCTTCGGGTGCGGATGTTGAACAGGGCGGCGACTTCGCTGGGGGTGAGGACGTCGGGGCGGCCGTTGAGGAGGTCGCGGTAGTCGGGCATGAGGGGCTTTCCGTGTCAGGTGTTCAGTGCGTGGTTGCCGGGGTGGCCCCGCCCTCCCGGGGAAGGGGAGGGCGGGACCCGGGGGCCGGTGCGGGGGACACCGGCCCTGGTCCGCGCCGCCACGGGGGACGGCGCGGGGACTGGAGCGGCTGGTTCAGCAGGGGATGAGTCACCAGGGGAAGACGGCGCGGACGGTGATCGCGCCGCAGGAATGTTGCTTCCAGTCCCAGTAGGAGCACAGGGCCTCGACCAGGCGCAGGCCGTTGCCGCTGGGGCGGAGGGGTTCCGGGGCGGGGACGCGTGGGAACGTGGCTGCCGCCCCTGGCTTGGGTCCGTTGTCGGTGACCCGGAGTTCCAGGTGGCGCGGAGTGCGTTCCACTTCCACGCGGATGGTGCCTCCGGGGAGCCCGGACGCCGAGTGGCGAAGGGCATTCGTCGTCATCTCAGAGACGGCGACGCTCACCGGTTCGGCCAGACTCGGCCGGGAGCGGGTGGCCTGCGCTGCCCAGCGGCGGGCGATCTTGACGTGGCCGAGTTCGGGGCCGAGCAGGATGCCTGACTTGGTGGCGGTTCCGCACAGTCGGCGTGGAAGCGCCGGGACCTGGACGATAGGCTTGTTCATGTCTCACCTCGGGTGTCTCGGGGTGGGCCTACGCCCCGGGCGCCGCTCTCTACTTCGGCGCCGGGGCGTCTTTTGTTGTATGGGGCCTTCCCGCCCGGTCCCGGACGGGGAGTGTGCGAGCTGACCTCCACCCTTCGGATAAGGCAAGGGCTGCAAGCACCAAAAGGCACCGGTTCTCAGCAAACAACTATCTGCTGGTTCTGATCTGACTATGCCCAGGCACAGCTCAGAGGGCTAGAGATACAACAAGACAGGGTCAACAACTCACAACCTGTTGCGAGCTTGGTTAGCTTGTTGCACTCTAGTTGTGTGACAGACAAGGTCCATCCAGAATGGAAACCCTTCGGTGAGCGGTTGCGTGAACTACGCGCGCAAGCTCGGATGTCTCAAGAGGACATCGGCAAAGTCTTACAACACACCGGGAGCATGGCCGGTCACCTAGAACGGGCCACACGCAAGCCAAATCGGGCGCATGCCCGTAAATTGGACAGGGCCTTCGCAACAGGTGGCGAACTCGAAAACCTCTGGTTGGAAGTCACCCAGGGGACGGGCGTGCTGCCGTGGTTCCGTGATTCCTTGGAGATGGAACGACGCGCGGACACCATCTCGGACTACCACCCGATCCTGGTTCCGGGTCTGCTCCAGACCGCTGACTACGCTCGGGTCCTCATCACGGCCCGACAGGTCCGTAAGACCGCAGAGGAGATCGAAGAGGTGGTGAAGCTTCGCACGAGCCGCCTGCGTACTATTCTCCCAACTCGCCCCAAGTTGTGGTCTGTTGTGGAACAGAGCGTAATCAACAGGGTCATTGGGGACGAAAAGGTGATGTTCGAACAGCTACAGCACATCATCACGCTGGCTGAGCAAGGTACGATCCGGTTCCAGGTGATTCCGGACGACGTGCGTCACCACTGCGGGCTGTGCGCCCCATTCCGGCTGATGAGCATGGGTGGACGTAAGGCCGTGCAGATGGAACATACTCTGGGGGGGACCACCTTCGACCGCGCCCCAGAGGTCGAGGAGATGGCCGACCTGTTCGGCGCGCTCCAGGCTGAAGCGCTGTCCCCTCGCCGGTCCCTTGACCTGCTGGATTCGACAATGAAAGGCCTGCGATGAGTACCGGAGATTGGCACAAGTCCTCCTTCAGCGACGGCGGTGGCGGTCACTGCGTAGAGGTCGCGGAAGGGCCTACCACCCACGTTCGTGACACCCAGAACCGGGAGTCGGGCCACCTGTCGGCTGAGGCTTCTGAGTGGACCGCGCTGCTGGCTGCTGTGCGCGGCCAGTAGCCGAAGCGCTGTCTCCGCGATGGTCTCCCGAATCCTCCGTGTGAGCATGAAAGGTCTGTGATGAGCACAGCCGAGAGCGGTTCCTGGCACAAGTCCAGCTACAGCGGTGGTGACGGTGGGAACTGTGTGGAGATCGCGGAGGGCCCGGTCACCGGCATCCGCGACACCCAGAACCGGGAGCTGGGTCACCTGTCGGCTGAGGCTTCTGCGTGGACGGCGCTGCTGGCTGCTGTGCGCGGCCAGTAGCGAAGTAGAGCAAACCGGCCCCGCCCACCCCTGGGCAGGGCCGGTTTCTGTCGCGCGCCCCGTGGCTGCCGAGGGCTCCTCCTCACCCCTGCCACAGCACCGAACTCCTCACACCGGAAGCTTCCACGACGGCCCTCCCGGCGAACCCAGCCACACCCGCTGCTCCCGCGGTGACACGGTGAGCCCGAAGCCGGACACCGAGGGCTCCCCCAGCGCTCTCCACCACCGGATGTTGTTCTCGACGCGGTCCCAGAGGTTGACCGGCCCGTGCTGGCTCACCATCGCTTCGTGTGTGTCCTGGTCCTCGTCAACCAACGCCCAGGACCCGGTTCCGATATCGCGTACACCGCGGCTCGGTCCCACCACCATCGGTATGGCCTCAGGGACGGCGAGCTGGGCCACGAACCGCCCCGTCCAGTCATCGAGCACTTCGGGCCCCACATCCGTGGAACGCCGGGGCACACCCGGCCCCAGCACGAGCGGTGCCTCCGCCGGTGCCTGCATCGACCGTGCCATCATGAACGACCTCTGCACGGGCAGGAACCGGCCCTGCATGGACCCGTCCTCTTCGACTTCCAGCAACACCTGTGCGTTGGCGCCTAGCCAGCCCGCCAAGGTGACGAGGACCTTCGCCCCCGGCCTGACCTGTCCTAGCCAGGGCAGGGGGACGAACCGGAACGCGCACGTGGCGATGATCCGGTCGTAGACCACATCCGCCTCATCGCCCCAGTGCTCGCCCTGGACCCAGCCGCCTCCGTACCCGTCCTGGACCAGCAGACGAGGGCGGTAGCCGACCTGGGCCAGTGCCTTCTCGGCCCGCGCCGCAACCCCGGTGTCCACTTCCACCGAGGTCACCCACTCCTGACCCAGCCGGTGGCACAACAGCGCGGTGGAGTACCCGGTGCCCGTCGCGACCTCAAGGACCCTCTGGCCGTCCTGCACGTCCAGGTCTTCGAGCATCCCCACCACCAGACTCGGCAGGGACGAGGACGAGGTCGGCGCCCCCACGGACGGCGGATACGGATCGGTGGCGTTGACCCCCTCGACCTGCGTGACCCACGTGTCGTCCTGGTAGACCATCGCCGACCAGTCCGCCTCCGACAGGTCCGAGCGGCGGACCACCTGCCACAGACCGTCCTGGTCGAGCCGGTAGAGGGCCTCGCCCACGAACACCTCGCGCGGGATCGCCTCCACCGCCTCTTCCCATCCGCTCCCGCGCAGCACGCCGTTGGCGCGCAGCTCCCGCGCCAGCGCAAGGCGCAACCTCTGCCCCGTCACGTCCTCACTCATGCACAGCTCTTCTCCAGTAGGTCAGCAAGCGCCATCGTGATGCCCCGGACGGTGTCGGGGTCCAGGAAGGCCCACTGGCCGTTGGGGTTGCACTCCAGCATCACCCAACCGCCGTTCGCGTGCAGGGCGAAGTCGAAGGCGCCGAAGACCAGCCCGAACTCGGTGAGGTAGCACCGCACCGCTGAGGCGATCTCGTCGGGGACGGGTACGGGGGTGAAGGTCAGTACCGAGTAGTCGGCCCGCCAGTCGACTCCGGCGGCTCCGTCGATGCGGACCGCGAACAAATGGCCTCCCACCGCGGTGAGGCGGATGTCAGCGACCTTGTCGATCTGCGCCTGGAACAGGTGCGCGGCACTGGCCACCGATTCGTCCAGTTCCTCGGTCCGCACTGGGCGGACCCAGATGACGCGCCCGGTTCCGTCCTCGGCGTTGTAGCGGCTGTTCCACAACGGCTTGTACACCACGGGTGTGTGCTCAGTCGCGAACGCGCGTGCGGCCTCGGGGTCGTTGGTGATGAGGGTGGGCGGGACCGAGAAACCGCATCGGGCGGCGGCGGCCAACTGGACGGGCTTGGACTCGGCGTCGCGGTTACACCAGGGATGGTTCACGTACAGGGCCCGAGGCACGCAGGCCAGCACACCACCCAGACCCCAGCGGGACTGTTCCTGCACCCACGCTCCGTCCTGTGCGTCCAGGTGATCCGGAGCGGGGTAGGGGGAGGGGCGGCGCCAGTACACCGACCGCACCCGGGCCACATCCACCGTGCCGGTGGGCGCTTGCATGTGTCCGCTCACCCCGTCGGCTCCGAAGGCCGCGGCCACCGTCAGCTCGTGGGGAAAACCGCCGGGGTCCAGCCGGAGGAGCGGGACACCACGGCCGTTGAGTTCGGTGATCACCAGGTCGGCGGTGGGATCGTCCGCCCCAGTGACCACCAGGACCCGGCGTTCGCTCACTAGTCGGCGACCCAGTCGTGGTTGGTGTCGGTGCGGGTGCCTTGTGGGCCGTTCCCGTCGCCGCCGACCGCCGTCTGGTAGGGGGATGCCTGCGACTTGTTCGTTCCGTGTTCACCGGCTTCGACGGGCGCGCCGGTCGGGTCGAGGTAGCGGCCGGTCTGCGTGGTGGGGTCCACCTCGACACGGTCGTAGGGGAGTGGGTCGGTCGGGGGGAAGGGTTCCATGCGGGACAGTCCCCACGGTCGTGCCTCTGGGGGAGGGGTCTGGTTCACGGTTTCTCCCGGAGAAGGAGGTAGCGACGACTCCGACGAACGTAGCCTCTTGCTTGCTGTCTGTCAGCAGGATTGGCCGTACCTGGTCACCGGACCGGCATAGCTGGCTGGCCAGCTTGCCGTGCGCGCTCGGTGGTGGCCGAGGGGCCACCCCCGCCTGCGCGGGGAGCGTACGCCGCCCTTGTAGGAGGCAACGGTGTAGATCGGACCATCCCCGCGTGCACGGGGAGCATTCGGCGGTGTTCAAGGGCCTGTTCGTGGCGGTGGGACCATCCCCGCGTGCGCGGGGGCCGCAGGCTGTCCACAGGGCGAAGAACAGCCTGGTGCGGTGCCTGACGGGCGGCTACGCTCGATTCGGGGGAGTTCGCTCTCTCCACAGGCGCGTTACGCGCCCCCAAATCCAGTCTGACCGGTCCTCCCACCCGCCGCCAAGCCCCAACCTCCGCCTGTGGACGACCATCCCCGCATGCGCAGGGAGCATTGCCCCTGTTGCTGAGCGGCCTGCACCGCCACCGGACCGCCCCCGCGTGTGCGGGGAGCGTGCTTCCTGAACTGCGGGTCTACCCCTCGCGCAGGATCCTCATCAGGCGGGTCGTCCGCTCCTTCGCCGCGTTCTCCCGCACACCGGTCTCCAGCCCGCCGCCGGTCGCGTCCACCAGCGACACGTGCCGCGTCGCGCGGGTCAACGTCGTGTACACCTGCGGCCGCGACACCGGCACCTCCGGCGGGAACACCGCCACCACGGCGGGCCAGCGGCCCCCGTGCGCGGCGGCCACCGTCACCGCCCAGCCCGGGCGCAGCGCCGCCGGGTCGGTCACCTTCACCCGGCCGCCGCCGACCAGCTCCACCACGGCGCCGCCGTCCACCTCGCGCAGATGCCCCGTGTCACCGGGCCCGTAGCCGGGGCCCTCCGCCGTGAACAGCACCCGGTCGCCCACGTCGAACCCGCCGTGCGCACCCGGACCCGGGTTCAGCCTCTCCTTGCACGCGGCGTTGACCGCCCGCGCACCGGCCGGGCCGTCCTCCCGCGCGGTCACCACCTGCACGTGCTCGGCCCCGATCCCCAACGCGCGCGGAATCGAGTCCGTCACCAGCTGCACCACCCGGTGCACCGCCTCCTCGGCCGACGCCGCCAGAACCCGCACGACCTCGCGTCCGGGCGCCTCTACCTCGGGAACCCCGCCCTCGGCCACGGCCGCCGCCAGCTCCGCGATCGGCCCCGGCGCGCTGTCGTCGGCCACCTCGGCCACGTGCGCGGTCCGCGACGCGGCCACGTCCAGCACCACCTGGCCCGGCGTCGCCGACGGCGCCTGGCTCGTGTCGGCCAGCAGCACCAGGTGGGCGTCGTCCGCGCACACCGACGCCAGTTCGGCGGCGCGGGCCGCGCCCACCGACATCGCCTCGCACAGCACCACCAGTCCGGCCCTCAGCGGCGCCTGCGCCAGCAGTTCGGGCAGCGACACCGCCCGCACGGGGGACTGCACGGCCTCCTCGGGCCCCTGTGCCCCCTGGGTCTCCTGTTCCCCCTGCGCCTTTTGGGCTTCCTCGGCCTCTTCGGGCCCCTGCGTGTCAGGGGTCTCCTCAGCGACCTCGGTCCCCTGAGCCTCTTCGGACCCCTCAGCTCCCTCAGCCTTCTCGGCTTCCGGAGCCTCCTCAGCGTCCTCGGCAGAGTCCTCGACCTCCGGCGCCTCTCCGGCGTCCCCGGTCTCCGACTTCCCTCCGGTGTCCCCGGAAGCCTGCGCCTCCTCGGAACCCCCGGACGGCGCCCGCTCCCCGCGGACCCGCGCCAGCTCGGCGTTGACCGCCGCCGCGGCCTGCGCGGTCGGCGCCGCCACCGCGATCCCCACCTGGCTGTCGGTGGCGATCGCGTCCATGCACACCAGCGCCCGCGCGACCTCCGCGGCGTCACCGGGGCCGTGCCGCAGCACCGTCACCGGGCGCAGGGTCGCCGTCACCAGGGCCTCGCGCGTGCGTTCCGAGATGGTGAACCCGCCGTGCTCCACGGCTGCGTCCACCGTCTCGCCCGCGGTCATCGAGTCCATGATCGGTTCGTTGCCGCCGATCAGCCTCAGCAGCTGGTCGCCCAGCCGCTGCTCGGTGTGCCCCACGTCGGGCAGGGCGTAGAACAGCTCGGTGTCGGGCAGGTCCGGCACCCCGCCCTCGCCCTCGGTGAAGTCGAAGTCCTCGTCATCGTCCTCGTCGGTGCTCTCCAGCACCACCGCACTTCCGTCGGCCACGGCCGCCTCCAGCGCGGCGGCCGGATCGGCCACCCCGAGCTTGCCGACGACCGAGGCCAGCTTCTTCTCCTCCACCACGGTGTGCCCGCGCGCGGCGGACATCCGCAGCACGTGTTCGGTGAACGCCGCCAGCCGCCGGGGGTCGTCGGGCCGCGCGCCCTCGCCCA
>ANAW01000079.1:0-726 GCA_000340945.1 Nocardiopsis synnemataformans DSM 44143
GGCGGCCCCCGGCCCCAGCACGCCCAGCAGCCGGGGCGCCAGGGCGCCCGGCGCACCCATCCGGTCAAGGACGGCACTGACCTGTTCTGCCTCGGACACCTCGGGCGGTTCCCCTCGTCATACGGTTCACGGACTCTGGGGGAGCCTATCGACTGGCGACGACGCTCAGTTCCCGCTCCCGGGGTCCGCCCGCCGCCGCCCGCCCCGGTTACCCGGACTCCC
Organism: Nocardiopsis synnemataformans DSM 44143; assembly: GCA_000340945.1. Lineage (GTDB taxonomy): Bacteria > Actinomycetota > Actinomycetes > Streptosporangiales > Streptosporangiaceae > Nocardiopsis > Nocardiopsis synnemataformans. Next base: position 223 of record ANAW01000079.1, read on the forward strand.
CGGGCCTCCCGGAGACGCTTCGGAGTCTCCCTGATCCCGCGAACGCCCCTGGTTCTCCCGTTTCCCCCGCCTTTCCCGCTTGCCCCGCCTCTCCGGTTTCCCCGGCTCCCCGGCCGGTTCCCCCTCACCCACGACCTGACGCACGGCCGTGCACGGGTCGGTCGTGGGGGAGGACTCCTGGATGGCGACGGCCGCGCGCTGGGCGATCCCGCGGAACAGCTCGCGCGCGGGCGCGTCCAGGCCCGCCAGGACCTGTTCCTCCACCTCCCGCACCCGTGCGCGGACCGCGGCCAGGACCTCGTGGCCGTGCGCGGTGGCGCACACCCGCCGCACCCGCCGGTCGCCGGGGTCGACCCGGCGCCGCACGAGGTCGGCCTCCTCCAGGTCGTCGAGGAGGTAGGTCATCACGCTGCGGTCGATCAGCAGCCGCTCGGCCAGGGCCGCCTGCGTGGGGGGCTCGTCCAGCGAGACCGCGGTGAGCACGTGGTAGCCGCGGCTGGCGGG
>ANAW01000080.1:0-27498 GCA_000340945.1 Nocardiopsis synnemataformans DSM 44143
CCAGCGACCACCCCAGGTTCGTGTCCTGCCCCGGACCCGGACCCGGACCCGGGTCCGCGGCCGGGGCCGAGCCCACGTCCGCGACCGCGTCCTCGACCGGGGCCGAGTCCGAATCCGTGCCCGCGCCCGGGACCGTGTCCTGTTCCGCACCTGGGTCCGCGGGCGTGCCCGCAGCAGTGTCCTCGGCCGGGGGCGAGTCCGCGTCCTCGGCCGGGGACCGGCCGGGTTCCGGAGTGGGGAGTGCCATGCCCCGAGGCTACCAGGAATAGGTGGTACACAAGATAAGTTGTTGCCAACATCGTTGACTCAGCAAACTAGTTTCGGCTTCCTCCCGAGGAGAGAACCCATGCCCGACTACGGACACCCCCTGAGGTTCGGCACCTTCATCACACCCACGGCGCAGGACCCCGACCGCACCGTCGCGCTCGCCGAACTCACCGAGGCGGCCGGACTGGACCTGGCCACCTTCCAGGACCACCCCTACAACCCCGGCTTCCTCGACACCTGGACCCTGCTCAGCTGGGTGGCCGCGCGTACCACGCGCCTGCGGGTGTCGGCCAACGTCCTCAACCTGCCCCTGCGCCCGCCCGGGGTGCTCGCCCGCGCCGCCGCCAGCCTCGACCTGCTCTCCCACGGCCGCCTCGAACTCGCCCTGGGCGCCGGGGCCTTCTGGGACGGCATCGAGGCCATGGGAGGCAAGCGCCTCACCCCGCGCCAGGCCGTCGACGCGCTCAGCGAGGGCATCGACGTCATCCGCGCCGTCTGGGACACCGACGCCCGCGGCGGCGTCCGCGTGGACGGGGAGCACCACCGCGTGCGCGGCATGAAGCGCGGCCCCGTGCCCGCCCACGAGATCGGCATCAGCCTGGGCGCCTACAAGCCCCGCATGCTGCGCCTGGTCGGAGCCAAGGCGGACGGCTGGCTGCCCAGCCTCGGCTACCTCAAGCTGGAGGACATGGCGGAAGCCCACCGGACCATCGACGAGGCCGCGCTGGCCGCCGGGCGCGACCCCCGCCAGGTCCGCCGCATGCTCAACCTCGCCCAGACCGCCTTCCTGCCCACCGGGAAGGACTTCCTCCAGGGCCCGCCCGAGCAGTGGGTGGACGACCTGCTGCCCCTGGTCCTCGAACACGGCTACTCCACCTTCATCGTGGGCACCGACGACCCGCGCGCCATCCAGACCTTCGGCGCCGAGGTCGCCCCCGCCCTGCGCGAGGCCGTGGACCGCGAACGCGCCGACGCGGGCACCGCCACCGGCCCCGCGCGCGCCGCCGCCTCCCTGGCCGCGCGCCGTTCGGGCATCGACTACGACGGCGTTCCCGAGAGCCTGCGCGAGCACGCCGTCGAACCCGGCGACCGCGCCTACGCCCGCGTCCGCCACGGCTACATGCAGCACGGCTCACCGGGTCTGGTCCTGCGCCCCGGGAGCGCCGAGGAGGTCGCCGAGGCACTCGCCCACGCCCGCGCCCAGGACGCCGAACTGCACGTGCGCAGCGGCGGCCACGGCATCAGCGGGCGCTCCACCGGCGACGGCGGCGTCGTCGTGGACCTCTCGCGGATGAACGGCGCCGAGGTGCTGGACGCGGGCTCCGGCCTGGTCCGGCTCGGCGCCGGGGCCCGTTGGGGCGACGTCGCCGACACCCTCGCCGCCCACGGCCTGGCCCTCAGCTCGGGCGACCACGGGGGAGTGGGCGTCGGGGGCCTGGCCACCACCGGCGGCCTGGGCTACATGGCCCGCGCCCACGGCCTGACCATCGACAACGTCACCGCCGTCGAGGTCGTCACCGCGGACGGAACGCTCGTGCGCGCCGACGCCCGGCACCACCCCGACCTGTTCTGGGCCATGCGCGGCGCGGGCGCCAACTTCGGCGTGCTCACCGCCGTCGAGGCCACGGCCGCCCCCGTGCGCGACGTGGTCCTCGGGCAGTTCGTCTACGACGCGACCGACACCGCCGCCTTCCTCCGGGCCTGGGGAGAGGTCGCCGAGGCCGCGCCGCGCGAGGTCACCGCCTTCCTCACCACGGGTCCCGCGCGGGGCGGGCGCGGTCCCGCGGCCCAGGCCATGGTGGTCTACGCCGGGGACGACACCGACCTGGCCGTGCGGGCGCTGGAGCCCTTCCTGTCCGTGGGACCCGTCCTAGACCAGCGCGCCCAGCTCATGCCCTACTCCGCGCTCCTCGTGAGCGCCGACGGGCCGCACCAGGGCCACGGGCTGCCCGAGGCGCGCTCGGGCCTGCTGCGCCACGTCACCCCGGACACGGCCGAGGGCCTGGCCGCGCTGCTCACCTCGGGGGACGTCATGTTCATGCAGCTCAGACAGGTCGGCGGCGCGGTCAACGACGTCGCGGCCGACGCCACCGCCTACGCCCACCGGTCGCAGAACTTCTCGCTGGCGGCCATGACGGCGACCCGCAGCGCCGCACGCATGGACGAGCGGTGGGCGGACCTGGGCGAGCACCTGGAGGGCATGTACCTGAGCTTCGACACCCGCACCGGGCCCGAGGTGCTCGTGCAGGCCTTCCCCGAGCCCACCCTGGACAGGCTGCGGGCCCTCAAGGCCGTGTACGACCCGCACAACGTGTTCGACAAGAACTTCGCGATCCCGCCCGCGGCCCGGGTCTGAGCGGGTCCGGCCGGAGCCGGAGGGCGGTGCGGGCGCCCCGCCTTCGCGGGCTCCGGGCGGTGGAGACGCCGGAGCGCTCGTCCACGAACGGGCGTCTCCCGCGTCCGCGCGGTCCGGGGCCGGGCGGATCCGGCCGCGACAGGGAAGCCGGTGGGGGACCGCCGCGCGGGTGGAGGCGGCCCGCCGGGGGCTCGCCCACCGCGGGACCGTCCGTGGGCGCACCGCGCGGGCGGGGCGGGCACCAGCCGTGGGCCCGCGCACCGGTTGCTCGGAGCGGGCGCACCGTGCGGGTGGGCCGGGCACGGCCACCGGAGGAGCGTCCGCGGGTTCGCGCGGTCCGGGGGCCGGGGAGGAGAGGTCAACCCGGGGCCGCCATGGTCGGTCGCGCTCTCGCGTCCGCAGGCCCCGGAGGGGAGGGACCGGGGGAGCGCCGACGGGAGGAGGGGCGTCAGCGCTCGGGGCGCGCCGTGGCGTCGTCGAGCGCGTCGCGGATCTTGGGCGGCAGCTCCACGCCCTCCACACCCAGGATCTCCTCCAACTGCGCGAGGGTGCGCGGACCGACCACCGCCGCGGCCACGCCCTCCTGGTCGCGCGCCCAGCTCAGCGCCACCGCCAGCGGCGACACGCCCAGCCCCTCGGCCGCCGTGCACACCGACTCCACCACCCGGCGGCTGCGGTCGTCCAGGTAGGGCTCCACGTACGGCGCCATGTGGGGGAACGCCGCCCGCGAGTCCGGCGGCGTTCCGTTGCGGTACTTGGCGGTGAGCACACCGCGGCCCAGCGGCGACCACGCGATGAGGTGCGCCCCGGCCACCGACGCGGCGGGCCGCAGACCGTGGTCGGCGCCCCGGTTGAGCAGCGAGTACTCGGTCCCCACGCTTACCAGGGGCACGCGCCCGGGCCGCGCGCGCTGCCAGGTGGCCAGGGTCGCGAACTGCCACGACTCCAGGTTCCCCGTGCCCACGTAGCGGGCCTTGCCCGCCGCCACGGCCGTCTCCATCGCGGCCAGCGACTCCTCGGGCGGGGTGGAGGGGTCGAACACGTGCAGCTGCCACAGGTCCACGTAGTCGGTCTGCAGGCGTCGCAGCGAGGCGTCCAGGGAGGCCAGCAGGTGCCGCCGGGAGGCGTCCACCGGCCGGTAGCCGTCGGGCGTGTGGCCGGTCTTGGTGGCCACCACCACGTCCTCGCGGCGCACCGAGGAGCGCAGCAGGCGCCCCAGGACCCGCTCGCTCTGGCCGCCGGTGTAGATGTCCGCGGTGTCCACGAGCGTGCCGCCCGCGTCGACGAACGCGGTGAGCTGCTGCCCGGCCTCCTCCTCGGAGGTGTCCTTGCCCCAGGTCATCGTGCCGAGAGCGGTACGAGAGACCCAGAGCCCTGATCTGCCCACCTGTCGCTGTTCCATGCGGCGGAGAGTACCGCGTCCGTCCGACGTCGTCCCCGGCCACACCCTCGCCACAGCCTCCCGGCGGGGCGGTGACCGGGGCGTTCGCCGCGCTCACGGCCGTGTCCCGGAAGCGGGAGCGGGCGGTCCGAACCTGGTGGCCCGGATCGACCGCCCCAGCCCCGACCATCCCGGGTGTCGCCGCCCTCGCGCGGTCCGCCCTACTGACACCGGCTTCCGCCGACGTGTGCGGGTTCCGCCAACACGTGCGGTCCGTCCCGTGCCGGTCCGCCCCGCTGACACCGGTCCCGCCTACACGTGCGAGCCGCTGCCCCCGTGCGGCCAGGGCGCTGGCGCCCTCGGGCGGCGCGGCGACGCCGACACCGCGCCCGCCCCGGCACACCGCGAGCGTTCCCGCCTCGGCACACCGCGACCGTTCCCGCCTCGGCACACCGCGACCGTTCTCGCGACCGCGAGCGTTCCCGCGACCGCGACCGTCCCCGCGACCGCGGCCGGGGTCCTGCCCTCCCGCCCGTTCCGGGCCTACCCTGTGACCATGGCGACACCCGCAGCACCCCAGGACACCCCGACCCCGCCGCCCCCGCCGCCCCCGCCCGAGGCGGTCACCCTCCTCCTCATCCGGCACGGGATGACCGACGCCACCGGCCCCCGCCTGGCGGGGCGCGCCGCGGGCGTCCACCTCAACGACACCGGCCGCGTCCAGGCCGCGCACCTGGCCGGTCGGCTCACCGGGCTCCGACCGGCGGTCCTCGTCTCCAGCCCGCTCGAACGCTGCCAGGAGACCGCCGAGGCCGTCGCCGCGCAGCTCGGCGTCCCCGTCACCACCGACGAGCGCTTCGTCGAGTGCGACTACGGCTCCTGGACCGGCCGCGGTCTCGGCGAGCTGTCCGACGAGCCCCTCTGGCGCGTGGTGCAGGACCACCCCAGCGCCGCGCGCTTCCCCGGCGGGGAGGCGCTCGCCGCGTCCTCGGCCCGCGCCGTCGCGGCCGTCCGCGACTGGAACAGCCGCCTGCTGTCGGCGCCGCACGCGTCCTCCGCCGCCGACGCCCCGTCCGCACCCGAGGACCCGCCCGTGTACGTGGTGTGCAGCCACGGCGACATCATCAAGTCCATCGTCGCCGACGCCCTCGGCATGCACCTGGACCTCTTCCAGCGCCTGCGGGTGGACCCCTGTTCGGTCACCTCCATCACCTACACGCGCACCCGCCCCTTCCTCAACAAGCTCAACGACACCGGGGAGAGTCTGCCCGCCAGCCTGCCGACCCCCGCCGAGGCCAGCGGGGACGCGGCCGTGGGCGGCGGCGCCGGTTCCCAGGAGACCGCCGCCGACGCTCCCTGACGGGTCCGCTCCCGCCCCGGCGGGCCACCGGGGCCCCGGACCCTGAACCCTTGGACGCCCCGGCCCCGGTGGGCCGTCGAGAAGCCTCGGCGGCCCACCGGGGCCACGTCCTGACCGTCAGGCGTGCCTGAGGCTCCGCCGACGCCCTGCCTCCCCGGGTTGCGTCCTGCCTCCCGGATCAACGGGTCACTGGGCCACCACCATGTTCTGGCCCGCGCTGATACGCCAGCCGTCCTCGCCCCGGGCGTAGACGTACAGCGCGCTGCCCGCGGGAGCGCCGGTCGGCTCTCCGTCCGGGTCCACCGCGGTCTGGGCCACCTGCACGGCGATCACGTCCGGGCGGATCTCCAGCAGGTTGGCCACCTCGTACCGGGCGTAGGAGTCCGCCAGCCTCGGCGCCACCTCCCTGGCGAACTCGGCGATCCGCGCGGAGCCGACCATCCGCCTGCCCGCGGCGGAGGCCCACAGCGCGTCCCCGGCGTAGTGGTCGGCCAGCGCCACCGGGTCGTGGGCGTTGAAGGCGTCCTGCAGACTCCGCACGAGACCGTGGATCTCGGCGTGGGACCCCGCGCGGTCCTCGGGGCTCCGGTGGGTTCCGGTGCGGGTCCCGGTCTTCTCGGCGTCGCTCATGCCGCGTCCGTTCCTCTCGGGGGACGGTGGTCCGTCCCGCTGGGACAAACCAACAACCTCAATAATCGTTGAGGTCAAGGCGTCGTGACGCGGCGCACACCCGTCTGACGCCCGGCTCCCCGCCGCCAGTACGGCTCACCAGCGCGTCCGACGGGTTTGGCACCGGGACACCCCCATCCCGTAAGGTTCTTGCCATGCCCGTCTTTCAGTTCAATCCGCCGGAGCGGTTCGTCGCGGGGACCGTGGGCCAGCCGGGAGACCGCACCTTCTTCCTCCAAGCCGTGGGCGAGGGGCGCATCACCAGCGTGGTCCTGGAGAAGGCGCAGGTCGAGGCGCTCGCCACCCGCATCGAGGAACTACTGGAAGAGGTGCACCGGCGCTTCGGCTCCCCGCCGGAGGACACCGCGCCGCCCGAGGACGACGCTCCCCTGGAGCAGCCCATCGAGCAGGACTTCCGGGTCGGCACCCTGGCCCTGGCCTGGGACGCCGAGGCCGCCCGCGTCATCATCGAGGCCCAGGAGATCGACGAGACCGCGGGCGAGGAGCTGATCGAGGACGACGAGGAGGAGCTGGAGGTCTTCGCCGAGGAGGCCCCCGCCCACCGCGACGTCCTGCGCGTCTACCTCACCCCCGGCGCCGCCCGCTCCTTCGCCGGACGCGCGATGAAGGTGGTCGCCGCCGGACGCCCGGACTGCCCGCTGTGCGGACGCCCGCTCGACCCCAACGGCCACATCTGCGTACGCCAGAACGGCTACCGACCGGACAGCCTCGTCTGAGGACGCGGATGAGCACACCACCGGCGGGCCCACGGGCGCGCAGACCCGGGGGCCCGCGATGAGGGACACCGCCGACGCCTTCGACGGCCTCAGCCCGGCCGTCGGGCTCGACCTGCTCCGCACCGGCGAGATCACCGTGGAGGGGCGGCTGACCGCCGCCTCCAACGCCACCCTGTACTGCACCGTCTCCGACGGCGTGCGCTCCGCCGCCTGCGTGTACAAGCCGGTGGCGGGGGAGCGGCCGCTGTGGGACTTCCCCGACGGGACCCTGGCCGGGCGCGAGGTCAGCGCCCACGCCGTCTCCGAGGCCCTGGGCTGGGCGGTCGTCCCGCCCACGGTGCACCGCGACGGCCCGTTCGGTGAGGGCATGGTGCAGCTGTGGGTGCACGGCGACGCCACCGTGGACCTGGTCGCCCTGGCGCGGGAGACCGACAACGCCGACCTGCGCCGCATGGCGGTGTTCGACGCGGTCATCAACAACTCCGACCGCAAGATCGGCCACCTGCTGCCCACCCCCGGCGGACACCTGTACGGCTGCGACCACGGGGTCTCCCTCGCCGAGGACTACAAGCTGCGCACCGTGCTGTGGCAGTGGCAGGGGCAGCCGCTGCCCCAGGACGCCCTGGAGGCCCTGGGGTCGGTGCGCGACCAGCTCGCCGACGCGGACAGCGTCCTGTCCCGGGAACTGGCGCTGCACCTGACCGAACCTGAGGCCTACGCGGTGCGCAGCCGGGTGGACCTGCTCATCCGGCACGGCATCCACCCCTACCCGGCGCCGGACTGGCCCGCGGTGCCCTGGCCGCCGATCTGAGTCCGGACCCGGCTTCCTGCCGCGTCTGGCCGCCCGCGGCCGCGCCTTCGCCCGCGGCCGCGCCCCCGCCCAACGGGTCGCGAACCCCAGCCGTTCCGGGGGCGTCGTAGGACCCAGCGGCACCGGCGGGAGGAAAACCCCATGGCGGAGATCAAGCGCGTGCGGGCCAGGCCCGGAGGACTGGTCACCCTGCGCCTGGACGTGCGGGGGCACACGACCCGGCCCCTGAGCGTGCACGGCTACGTGGAACCGGTCTTCCGGTGGACGGGATCGGCCGCCCTCATCGGCTTCTTCCCGAGCTTCGTCCCGGTCTGGTGGGCCGACTCCCGCGGCCTCGAAGGCAGCGAGGCGCTGCCCTACTTCCTGCCGGTGGCGGTCTGCCTCGCCGTCATCCTGCTCACCGGGCTCTACTACGGGGCCGGGGAGATCCTCGCCACGCTTGTGGCCCACGCCCTGCCCGTGCTGCTCGTCGTGTGCTTCCCCCTGCTGCTCCTGCCGCGGGTGCGGCGGTGGGCGCTGCGGTCCGCCGACTCCCGGGACGAGGCCTCCGCGGGGGCGAGGGGAGGCCGGAGGGCAGACGGTTTCCGCGAACCGGTGCGCCTGTCCCAGATCTCCTCCGCCCGGCTCACCCGGCGGGGCGGGCGGGTGAGCGTGACCCTGCGCCACGTCGACGGCAGCGCGGTCGACTACTCCGCCCGCGGCCGGAACGGGGAGTACCTGCGGACGCTCTTCCGCGAACACCTGGACGGGCGCTTCCCCGAGGAGGAGTCCGCGACCGGGGCCGGGCCGGTGTGAGGGTGCCCGACTACCAGGGGGTGGGAATGGCGTGCGCCTTGCCCCTGACGGCACAATGGGGCACGTGAGCAACGAGTGGAACTACCTATTCGACATGGACGGCGTGCTCGTACGCGAGCAGCACCCCATCCCGGGCGCGGACGAGCTCATCGCGGAGCTGCGCGAGAACGGGATCCCGTTCATGGTGTTGACCAACAACTCCATCTACACCCCCCGCGATCTGCGCGCGCGCCTGCTCAGCTCGGGCCTGGACATCCCCGAGGAGTCGATCTGGACGTCGGCCCTGGCCACCGCCCAGTTCCTCCAGACCCAGCGCCCGAACGGGTCGGCCTACGTCGTCGGCGAGTCCGGCCTGACCACCGCCCTGCACAACGTCGGCTACGTGATGACCGAGCGCGACCCCGACTACGTGGTGCTCGGCGAGACCCGCACCTACAGCTTCGAGGCCATAACCCGCGCGATCCGGCTGGTCCGCGGCGGCGCCCGGTTCATCGCCACCAACCCCGACGAGACCGGTCCCAGCGCCGAGGGCCCGCTGCCCGCCACGGGCGCGGTCGCCGCGCTGATCGAGAAGGCCACCGGCCGCCGGCCCTACTTCGTGGGCAAGCCCAACCCGCTGATGATGCGGTCGGCGCTGCGCCGGATCGGCGCGCACTCGGAGAACACCCTGATGGTGGGCGACCGGATGGACACCGACGTGCTCAGCGGTCTGGAGGCGGGCCTCCAGACCCTGCTGGTGCTCTCGGGCATCTCCGGGCGCGAGACCGCCGAGCAGTTCCCCTACCGCCCGACCCGCGTGATCGGGTCGGTGAAGGACCTGGTGGGCATCACCCGCGACCCCTTCCAGCAGGACTAGCATCCCGACCGGAACCGTTGCTGGTGTGGCACGAGGGGTCTGACCTGCGATGATCTTGTACTTATAGCGAGGTTGGACGGTCGAGATGCGCTATAAGTACAAGATCACGGCGGATGGGGCGGGACCGGCGACCCTTTGTGGTCACGGCACCAGCGTCCCGGTACGACGAAGGGGCGGCGGACCGTGTCCGCCGCCCCCGGGTGTCGCGTGACGCGGGGTGTCAGGCGCTCTGCCGCTGCTTGGCGAGCTCCTCCACCTTGGCCGCCTCCTCGCGGCGGCGGGCGCGGAGCAGGGCCAGGCGCTCGGCGAGGACCTCCTCCAGGTCCTCCATGCTCCGACGCTCCAGCAGCATGTCCCAGTGGGTGCGCGTGGGCTTGGCGTTCTTGGGCTCCTCGCCGGAGCCGTCCCGTCGCAGGGCGCGGTCGCCGCAGAAACGGCACTCCCACTCGGCGGGAATCTCTGCCTCGGTCGCGAAGGTGACCGAGAAGCGGTGGCCCCGGGTGCAGTCGTAGGTGACTTCCTGCCGCGGAGCCAGGTCGGTGTTGCGGTCGTTCTCGTAGCTCGTCGCCCCGAGCCGGGTGCCGCGAAGTGCTCGCTCGGCCATCGTGTGGGTGCCTCCAGGCGCTTGTGCGGTCTCGCGGGGTGTAACGCGTCGGTCCACGTCAAGATTCCCCGCTGACCTGAGGTCGAACCACCTCCGGCCCCCGGGGGCCACCCCGATCCCAAAACATCGTCCGGTGCGCCGAGTGTGGCACATGTGACCTGGGACACTCCAGGCTGGCTGTTTCGGGTGTGTCTCTATATACGCCCGCCAGGGGCGAAAAACATCCGCTAAGCACCGTTTTCATCTCCCTGGCGCACGCTCTTCCCTGGTGGGGGCGGGCGCCGCGCCTCCGCGACCGAATCAACGGCGGCGCGGCCCCGCCGTTCGTCGTCCGTGCCGCGCGACACGAGCCGCACCCGGGGAGTCCGCGTCCGTTCCCGGCGCAACCCGTGGCCGACTCAGGCCAGTTCCGCGGCGCCGCCCACGGCGACCCAGGGCCACCCGCGACCGCGGCGCCGCCCCGCGTGAACCCCGCCCGTCACACTGTGTCCACCCTTACCGCGCCTCCCTCCGGACCCGTCGCCGCGCGGTTCCCGCAGTTCACGACTGGAAAAGGCGCGCGTTCGACAATGGCTCCCGGAAAAGGTCGGATCTTCGCGCATCGCGGATTATCACTCTCCGGAATCCACGCGGTGGTAGGAAATCCTGCTCTCCGTCCTCCGTGCGCGATAAAGACATCATTATGCCGACATGGCCGCCCGGGGTGTCTGGTGGTATGTTGACTCGCCGTACACCGAAAAGCGTAGAACGGGGAAATTAATCCCCTTCTTTTAGGTGTGCCCAGCGTGCCGGAAATGTCCCCTTCGGTGCGTCCTCCCGTGCCGGAACCAGGAGCGACGGCGCGGCTGGACGTGGAGCCCCATGACTGCTGAGACCCCCCTCCCCCGAGGAGCCGTGCCCGCGTGGCTGTCCGCGCCGCGCTGGCTCCTCCTCCCGCTCGCGGTGCTGCCCTTCTGGGCCGTGCTCCCGTGGGCCGTGCCCGAGGCCCGGACCCCGCCCGTCCTGGCCGCCTCCGCGGTCCCCCTCCTGCTCCTGCTGGTCCTCGCGGTGCTGCTCAACCAGCGCGACCGGCGGATCCGCGACTTGGGCGCCCGGCTCGACGCGCTGCGCGCCGACACCGCCTCCCTGGCCGACGAGCACCTGCCCCTCCTGGCCCGGCGCCTGCGCGCGGGCGACTCCGCCGACACCGCCCTGCGCGCCCTGCCCCTTCCCGCCGCCCACGAGGGCCGTGCCGTCCTGCGGGCCGCAGCCGCCGAGATCGCCGCCGCCGAACGCCGGCGCTCGGCCGCCATGGCCGCCTGCGCCACCGCCGCCGGGCGCGTCCAGGCCCTGAGCACCACCATGCTCGCCGACCTGCGCCGGATGCAGGAGCGCCACGGCGACGGCGGCGCGGGCGCCGACATCCTCGGCGACCTCATGCACCTGGACCACAGCACCGCCCAGACCGGACGCGTCGCCGACAGCATCGCCGTCCTCACCGGGGCCCGCTCCGGCCGCCGCTGGGGCCGGGCCATCGGCATGGAGAGCGTCGTCCGCGGCGCCATGGCCCGCATCGGCGCCTACCAGCGCGTCCGCGTGCACAACGCCTCCACGCAGGCGGTCGCCGGGTTCGCCGCCGAGGGCGTCATCCACGCCCTGGCCGAGATCCTGGACAACGCCGCCAGGTTCTCCCCGCCCACCGCCGAGGTCCACGTCCACGTGGAGGAGGTCCAGGCCGGGATCGCGGTCATGGTCGAGGACGGCGGCCTGGTCATGGGGGAGGAGGCCCTGCGCCGCGCCCGCCGCACCGTCGAGAACGGCCTGGACCTGGCCGCCATCTCCGGAACCCGCCTGGGCCTCTCGGTCGTCGGCCAGATCGCCCACCGCTACGGCCTGTCGGTGTCCTTCCGCTCCTCCTCGCGCGGCGGCACGGCGGTCGTCCTGCTGCTGCCCCGCAAGCTCGTCAAACCGCTCCCCGCGCCCGTGGTCCCCGACTCCCCGGCGTCCCTGCCCGGGGCCGCACGGGAACCCGGCGCCGCCCCCGCTCCCACCGCGGTCCCCCCGGCCGCGGCGGAGACCGCCGCAGAGGACGTCGACGGACTGCCCCGGCGCCGCCGCGGCCGGACCCTCGCGGCGGCCGAGAAGACCAGGCCCGCACCGCGCAGGAGCAACCCCGCCGCCGTGGCGAGGGGCTTCGGCGAGTTCCGCTCCGCGGTGCGCCGCCCGAACGACAAGGACGCATGATGGACCTCGACACGCTGACCTGGCTCCTCGAAGGCCTCCTGGAACGCACGCCCGGTACCCGCCACGCCCTCGTGCTCTCCCGCGACGGCCTCAAGCTGTGCCACAGCTCCGGTCTGCGCGCCGACAGCGCCGACCACCTCGCCGCGATCGCCGCCGGGGTGCAGAGCCTGGCGCACAGCGCCTCGGTGGAGTTCGGCGACGGGGCGGGCGGCGTCCGCCAGGCCATGGCCGAGTTCTACGGCGGCCTGCTGTTCATCGTCGAGGCCGGGCACGGCGCCCACCTGGCCGTCATCACCTCCGAGGAGGCCGAACCCGGTCTGGTCGGCCACAACATGAACGAGCTGGTCGAGCAGATGGGCGAGCACCTGACCACCCCGCCCCGCGCCGGAGCCGGACCGGCATGACCCGCCCGCACCAGCAGGAGGGTCCGGACCGCCTCTACGTCATCACCTCGGGCCGCAGCGGCGGGGCCGACGACTCCCTGGACGCGGTGACCCTCGTCGTGGCCGAGAGCGCGCCCACCCCCGGCATGCAGTCCGAGCACGCCCGGATCCTGCGGCTGTGCCGCGGCCCGACGGCGGTGGTGGAGATCTCCGCCCACCTGCGCCTGCCCGTGGCGATCGTGCGCATCCTGGTCACCGACCTGCTCGACACCGGCCTGGCCACCGCGCGCCACCCCCGCCCCGCGCCCTCACCGGCCCACCCCCTCGCCTCCCCGGACGTGTTGGAGAAGGTGCTCGTTGCACTCCACAACCTCTGAGCCCCCCGCCGCCCCGCCCCCGGACTCCCCGCCCGCCTCCGCGGACCGCGACGCCGCCCGCGTCCCGCTGCCCGACACCGCTGAGCACGCCCTCAAGATCGCGGTCGTGGGCGGCTTCGGGGTCGGCAAGACCACCCTGGTCCGCTCGGTCAGCGAGATCCGCCCGCTCAGCACCGAGGAGACCATGACCCGGGCGGGGCACGGGGTCGACGACGTGGACGGCGTGGAGGCCAAGCGCGCTACTACCGTCGCCTTCGACTTCGGCCGCATCACCCTGGACGCCACCTCGGTGCTCTACGTCTTCGGCGCCCCGGGCCAGGAGCGCTTCTGGTTCCTGTGGGACCGCCTGTTCTCCGGGGCCCTGGGCGCGGTCGTCCTGGTCGACACCCGCCGCCTGGAGGACTCCTTCTACGCCATCGACCGCCTGGAGGCCCAGGGCACCCCCTTCGTCGTGGCCCACAACGACTTCGGCGAGGCCGAGCACGGCCTGGACAAGGTGCGCGCCGCCCTGGACCTGGACGCCTCGGTCCCCCTGCTGCGCTGCGACGCGCGCGCACGCGACTCGGCCAAACAGGTCCTCATCGCGCTGGTCGGCCACGTCCGCGCCCTGGTCGTGGAAGGCGCCCGGTGAGCGGTCCGCTGGCCTGCCCGCATGGCCTGCCTCTCGCCCGCACTGCACCTTTCTCCCATGCCGGGTGCTTCCCCCACACCACGCGTCTCTTTCACACCGCGTGTCTCTTTCGCACCACGCGTCTCTCCCGTAACGCGTGCCTCGCAGGGACTGCGCACCCCTTCCGCGCCGCGGGGTTCTTCCGCACCACGCGCCCGCCCGCCCCGGTGCCCCTGGAGCCCCGAAGGCGGCCCCGAACCCGTCCCCGGCCGCCGAGTCGAGCGGCCGCCCGCCCCCTTCTCCCGGAGGACCGAGAGTGGCCGACCCCGTCCGGTTGTACGACCCCCGCTTCAACGCCGACCCCCAGGCTTCCTACCGGGCCATGCGCGCCGAACACGGTTCCGTGGTGCCCGTGCTCATGGAGGGCGACCTGCCCGCGTGGCTGGTCATCGGCTACCACGAGCTCCACCACGTCCTCAACACCCCCGAGGTGTTCGCGCGCGACCCCCGCCGCTGGAACGCCTGGGACCGGGTGCCTCCGGACTGGCCGCTGCTGCCGGTGCTGGCGCCCCAGCCCAACCTGCTGTCCGCGGAGGGCGAGGAGCACCGGCGCCGCACGGCCGCGGTCAACGACGCCCTGAACGGGGCCGACCCGCACGAGCTGCGCGCGGTCACCGCCCGCCTGGCCGACCGCCTCGTCGACGGGTTCTGCGCCTCCAGCGGCACCGACCTGCGCGGGCACTACGCGCAGCGGCTCCCATCCCTGGTCCTGTGCTGGATGTACGGCCTGGACGACGACCGCGGCGAGGCGGTCACCTCCCTGATGGGCACCCTGTTCGACGCCGGTCCCGACGCCGTCGGCGCCCACGCCGAGGTCGTCGCCGAGTTCACCCGGCTCATCGCTGACCGCCGCGCCGACCCCGGTCCCGACGTGGTGTCCCGGATGATCGCCCACCCGGCGGACTACGGCGACGCGGACCTGGTCGCCGAACTGGTCGCCATCCTGGGCGGCGCCCACCAGACCACCTCCGAGTGGATCGGCAACGCGCTGCGCCTGATGCTCACCGACGACCGCTTCTCCGCCTCCATGGCGGGAGCCCGCAGCAGCGTCCGCGAGGCCCTGGCCGAGGTCCTGTGGGAGGACTCCCCGTCCCAGATGAACGCCGGGCGCTTCGCCGCCCGCGACGTCGAGCTGGACGGCAGGGTCATCCGCAGGGGCGACCTGCTCCTGCTGGGCTTCGCCGCGGCCAACAAGGATCCGCGGCTGCACATCGGCGAGCGCGCCCCGGCCGTCCGGGGCAACCACGCCCACCTGTCCTTCTCCCACGGCGAGCACAGCTGCCCCCACGCCGCGCAGGGGATCGCCGAGGTCATGGCGGTCACGGCGGTGGAGGTGCTGCTGGACCGCCTGCCCGACGTGGAACTGGCCATCCCCGCCGAGGAGGTCCGCTGGCGGCCCTCGCCCTGGGTGCGGGGAGTCGTGTCGCTGCCGGTCGCCTTCACCCCCACACCCCCGCAAGGAGTCCTGTGATGCCCTGTCCCGTCCAGCACACCCCCGACGGAATCCCGCTGGTGCACGCCGTCCCCGACGACGTGCAGGCCGACCGCGAACGCCTCCACCTGGCCGGGCCCGTCACCCGGGTCGAGCTCCCCGGCGGGGTCCGGGCCTGGGCCACCACCCACCACGAGGTCAGCCGCGCCACCCTCAACGACCCCCGGTTCGTCAAGAGCGTCGACCACTGGGACGACTACCAGAGCGGCCGGGTCCCCGAGGGCTGGCCGCTGATGGGCACGATCCCCACCGACAACTCCAACATGCTGGCCCAGGACGGCGCCGCCCACCGGCGGATGCGCCGGCTCACCGCCAGCCCGTTCTCGGCGCGCCGGGTGGAGCGCCTGCGCCCGCGCATCGAGGAGATCACCGCCCGGGCGCTGGATGCCCTGGAGCCGCGTTCGCACGAGCCCCTGGACCTGAAGTCGGAGTTCACCTTCCGTGTCCCGATGGGGGTGATCGGCGAGCTGTACGGGGTGGCCGAGGACGAGTACGCCCAGCTCGGCGAGATGTACGCCAAGCTCTTCTCCGGCACGACCGAGGAGGGCGAGCACCTGCGGATCTACGGCGCGCTGTTCCAGTTCTTCGCCGAGCTGGTCGCCCGCAAGCGCGCCAGCCTGGACGAGCACGACGACTTCACCGCCGACCTGCTCCGCGCGGGGGAGGGCGGCGACTCCCTCAGCGACACCGAGGTCACCATCACCCTGCTGACGGTGGTGGCGGCCGGGCACGAGACCACCGTCAACCTGCTCAACAACGTGGTGCGCGCCCTGCTCGCCCACCCCGACCAGTTCGCCCTGCTCAGGGCGGAGAAGGTCACGTGGGAGCAGGTCGTCGAGGAGACGCTGCGCTACGACCCGCCCAACAACGTCATGATGTTCCGCTTCGCCACCGAGGACGTGGAGGTCGGCGGGCAGACCATCCGCAGGGGCGAGGCGCTGATGACGCACTACGGCGCGGCCACCCGCGACCGCGCGGAGTTCGGGGATGACCCGGACCCGTCCGTCTTCGACCCGCAGCGCGCCAGGGGGCGCCACATCACCTTCGGGTACGGCCCGCACATCTGCCCCGGGGCGCCGCTGTCGCGCCTGGAGGCCGGGATCATCCTGCCGATGCTCTTCGAGCGCTACCCCGACCTGCGGCTGGCCGTCCCCGACGAGGAGCTGCGCGTGCAGTCCGCGCTCTCGGTCACCAGCCTGAGCGAGTTCCCGGTCGTGCTGCGCCCCTGACCGCCGGGCCCCGGGAGCGGCCTCCCCACCGCCCCGGGGCCCTGGGAACGGCCTCGCCAAGAAGTCCTTACGTTGTTCGACCCCCGTGTTGACGCCTTCCGGCCGTAGGCTCGGCTGGCCGCCGGTCCTCACGGGGGAGGAAACGAACATGACGCCGACCAGGCTGGCCGCCGCCGCGGCCCTGGCCCTGCTCGTCACCTCCGGCTGCGGGGAGCCGCGGCACGCGGCCCCGGCCGGGGAAGAAGCGGGGGAGGGGTGGACGGCCCAGCCCACCGACCTGCCCGGGCCCCGGCCCGGACAGCCGGACGCCGACGGCGCGTCGCGCGGGTCCGAGCGGTCCGCGGCGCCGAGCGCTGAGCCCCGGAACAGGCCCTCCCCGCACGTCCCCCTCGCCGGAACCGGTGGGGAGGGTGCGCGCGCGGTGGCGGCGTCGGGGAGGACCGTGGCGGAGTACGTGGACGCCCTGACACGGGCCGGGGACCCCGAACGGATGCGCGAGGGGCTGCCCCGCACCGCCGAGGACTCCGCCGCCCGCGGCTACCTCCTCCACCAGGCGGCGGTCGCCCAGGCCTGGGCCGACGGGGACCGCCCCGCCCGGAACGCCGAGGTCGGACACACCCCGGACGGCTACGAGCTGTGCCCCGGCGGCGATCCGGACGCCGAACCGGCCTGCGTCGCCTACGGCGGCTTCACCGCCGAGGACGGTCTGCTCACCGATCTTCGCGTGGACGGCCGCGATCCGGGCCCCGGGCTGCTGGTCGCCGAGGACGTGACGGACGAGTCCGAGGGGGTGCGCGCCCGGCTGCTGACCGCCTACCGCGCCGCCCCAGGCGAGCCCCTGGTGGTGACGGTGGAGTTCACCACGGACGACAACGTCAGCCTCGACCTGTTCCAGGCCTCCTATGTCGGCGGCGGTCAGGGCAACGGTGGTCAGGACGGCGGCGAGCGCGGGACGAGCGAGGCGGTGGGGCGCTACGCACTCGACGGCGGAGAGGGCACCCACGCCGCGTTCTTCTTCCCCGAAGCGGAGTACGGCGGCACGCTCACGGTGGGCGGCTGCCTGGAGGAGTGCTCGGCCATGATCGACATCGAACTGCCCGTCGGATAGCGGGCCGACCGAAAATGTTCCCGGTGTGACGCGAGGGTCGTGACCTGTCGTGACGCTGCTATGTCAGCCTGCCGTCTGGCGTAGCAGCGTCATGGCGAAGAGGTGGTCCGGTCAGCCCTTGCGGTCACCGTCCTACCCGCGGTGCTCACCGCGCATGATCCGTGCGGGCAGGTCCGAGACCAGGGTGCCGTACCCGGTCGCCGCCCACACGCTGCGCTCCGGCGGCACGGAGTAGTAGGGCAGCGGGCGTGCGCCGGTGGAGTCCAGGACCGACTGCGGAGTGCGGTGCCCCCTGACGGCCTTGCGGCACTCGCGGCACGCCAGGACCCTCACCGAGTCGAACGAGGCCGGGGCCCGCCACCGGACCATGGCCTTGCCGCTGGTGTGGCGCGGGTCGAAGAAGCAGTGCGCCGGTCGGATCTCGCCGTCCAGCGCCGCGTCGCACATGTCCAGCAGGACCTGCACGCCCACCAGGTCGGACTTGTCGTCGGCGGAGTCGAACACCTTGGCCGCGGCGGTGTAGGCCTCCAGAGCCCGCCGGACCTCCTCCGAGGAGTCCCCGCGCGCGGACACCCGTTGCCCGCAGCCGGTGAGGCGTTCGGCGATCCGGGCACGGTACTCGTCCTGTTGCGCCTGGCCGACGGTGGCGGCGACCACCTCGGTCAGCGGCACCACGCGGATCGGGCGGCGCCACCACCGGCGGATCCCGGACCAGAGCGCCGCAGCGGCCCCGGCCACACCGGCGCCGCCCAGGGCCAGCGTCCACCCGGAGGGGCCGGGGCCGTCCCGGAGGTCCCGGTAGGCCGCGGTGGCCTCGCCGCTCTCGACCAGGTCCACGAGCTGGTGCAGCCGCTCGGCGGTGGGGGCCTCCGCCCACTCGGGATCGTCGTTGACCACCGCCGCGGCCATCTGCGCCGTGTCCAGTCCGTCGACGAGGGTGTCGTCCATGCCGTACTGGCCTCCGTGCACCTCCTGCCCGTCCCAGCCGATGACGAAGAAGTACCCGGGGGAACCGGCGGCCCCCGCCATCGCGGCCGGGTACTCCTCCAGGTTGCTTCGCTGGGTGACCATCACGATGTGGACCGGTACCTCCGACTCCTCCAGACGCTCCCGCAGCGACTCCTCGGCCAGCGCGTCCATGGCGAACCGGTGCCTGGGTCCGACGTGGAGGGGATCGTCCGACGAGACGGTGGCCTCGGCGTAGCGCCAGGTGTCGTCTGCGTGCGCGGGGGCTGCCGGGGCGGGGACGGACAGTGCGGCGATGACGGCCAGCAGGGGCAGGGCGAGCGCTCGCATCGCTCACACCTCCAGTTCTGTGCGGATACGCGCGAAGGCGTGGTCGGGAGCGGTGACGGCCTCGGCCCAGACGTCCTTGGCATGGCGGTAGTGCGTGGGCTCCCCGTCGTCCGGCAGGGGCAGGGAGGGCCGGAAGGGGCCGAACCGCGGATCGAGTCGTCGCCGGGAGCAGCGGGAGCAGAGCTGCCACCACGTCAGGCGCCTCCGGTGGTTGTACTCGCGGAGGCGGAAGCTCCCCGCACCGTGCAGGGGGTTGAACTGGCAGGGCTCCCGCAGTGGCAGGTGGGGGTGCCGCACCAGCTGGACGCCGTTGCGGGCCACGACCACCGCGCAGACCATGGCCTGCGGCGGCAGGCCCGGGGACTGGGCGATGAGCCCGGCGGCGTCGTAGGCCTGCACGGCCCGGGCGCGTTCGGGGTGGTCGGCGGGGGCCGCCTCGATGAGCAGGCGCAGGCGGCGCAGCTCGCGGCCCAGGAACAGACGCAACCACCAGCGCCACGGCCGGTTGGGCGCCCACCTCGCCCTGTGCGGGGCCTCGGCGGCGGCTCGCAACCCTGCGATCCGTGACCGGAGCCGTGCCATCCGGGCCCGGAGCAGCCGGAACGGCCGTAGCGGTTGGGGCGGCCAGCGCAGGGGCTGCCAGTTTGAGGGCCTGCTGAAGAGGACGCGCACGCCCACGAGCGCCAGGCCGATGAGGACGCCGGGGAGCAGCGCCGCGAGCCAGAACCGCTCGGCGTCGCCGCGCGGGCGCCGGATCGCCTCGTCCTCGTCCGCCGGGGCGTCTCGGGTGAGCTCGCTGGAGGCGGAGGGCCCGCGCGGAGCCTCCTCCAGCATGTCCAGGACCCGGTGGGTCCGCGCACCGTAGGCAACGGTGAGGGCTTCGGTGTCCACGTCGGGAAGCTGCAGAGGGCTGTCGAAGGCCGCGAGGGCCACCCGGCGGTCGCTGGTGACCGCCACGTACACCCCGTCCTGCCCGGACACCTCGTGCAGGGCGTGCAGGAACAGCGTGGGCTGGCCCCCGGTCTCGTCTCCGGGCACCGACGGGTAGACCACGACACGCACCGACAGGTCGGCCAGGGGCGCGGACCGCAGCCTTTCCCTCACCTCCTCCAGGGAATGCTCCGACCAGTGGTCCAGCAGGTCGTGGTGGACGTACAGGGAGCTGTCCTCCAGCTCCCCGGCGATCCGCTCCACCCGGGAGAGGTCGGTGACGTCCGCGACGGACGCGACGGATTCCGCTTCCGCCGCCCGCGCGGGGAAGGGAGGCGTGAACAGGACCAGGGTGGTCAGAGCCCAGGCCAGGAGGGCGTACCGCGGACGCGTGCGGCTCATGTGGGCCCTTCCCCTCGTGACGAACGCACGTGCCGGTGCCATCGCAGGGCCGCGACGACCGCCGTGTAGGTCAGGACGGCGCCCAGGGCACCCCCGGCCCACGGCACCCACCGGTACTCACGCCAGAACAGCGTGGCCCTGGTTTCGGGGTCCCGCTCCTCGCCCTCGTCGAGCGCTATGTCGGGGCGGGCGAGGAACTCCTCCTCGGCCCGCTTCGCGAGCGCGTCCATGTCGAGGCGGTCGGACACGCGCAGCACGCGTTCGAGTTTGTCGGCTGGGTGCTCGGACCAGGCACCGGTGGTGATGGCGTACTCCACGGCGCTCAGGTGGAGACCCGCCTTCTCCAGGTTGGCGTAGCCGATGTGGAGGCTGTCCACGGAAAGGACGAGGAGAGGACGGTCGCTGTGCACACTGATGGCGAAGGCCAGGTCATACGCGGCGAGGTACTCGCTCCGACCCGCCATGACCAGCACGTCGACGGCGACGCCGTACTCCTCCAGCAGGGCGCGCAGGTCCTCGGCGGTCTCGCGCCGGTCCAGCACACCGGCGAGTTCCTCCTCCACGAACACGCCGCCGTGCTCCTCCAGCATGCGGGCGTGGAACGCTCCGGCCTCGGCGGAGGAGGTGCCGTAGTCAGGGGAGGCGTGGGCCGGGGCGGGGACCCACGGCAGCACGGCCAGGAACGCGGAGAGGAACCCGACCAGGAGCAGGAGACGGGCGAGCGGCGGGGGATGTCGCATCAATGACCTTCTGGGGGGCTTATGCAGTTTTTATCAGCCTATCGTCCCCCCTTCCGCGCCGAGGGACCCCTACCGCTCGCGTCGCACCCGCCCCTCGTCCCACACCGGCTCCGGCGCCTCGTACACGCCCCCGTCCGCGCCGAACACCACGAACCGGTCGAACCCGCGCGCGAACCAGCGGTCGTGCGTCACCGCCAGGATCGTGCCGTCGTAGGCCTCCAGCGCCGACTCCAGCGCCTCCGCCGACACCACGTCCAGGTTGTCCGTGGGCTCGTCCAGCAGCAGCATCGTCGACCCCGACAGCTCCAGCAGCAGGATCTGGAACCGCGCCTGCTGCCCGCCCGAGAGCGTGTCGAAGGTCTGCTCCGCGGCTGGTGCCAGCTCGTAGCGGTCCAGCGTCCGCCCCGCCTCGTCGCGGGGCACGCCCCGGCGAGTGCCCTGTCCCCGGTGCAGGATGTCCAGCAGCGTGCGGCCCGTGAACTCGGGGTGCTCGTGGGTCTGCGCGAACCACCCCGGCAGCACGCGCGCGCCCAGCCGCGCCGTGCCACTGTGCTCCACCGGCGGCACCTTCGTCCGCTCCTCCTCCGGCAGCACCGACGACTCCGGGTCGCTGCCGCCCCCGGCCGCCAGCCGCAGGAAGTGCGACTTGCCCGACCCGTTGGAACCCAGCACCGCCACCCGCTCGCCGTACCAGACCTCCAGGTCGAACGGGCGCATCAGCCCGGTCAGCTCCAGCCCCTCGCACACCAGGGCCCGCTTGCCCGTCCGGCCCCCGCGCAGCCGCATCCGCAGGTTCTGCTCGCGGGGCAGCTTCTGCGGCGGACCCGCCTCCTCGAACCTGTGCAGCCGGGTCCGGGCCGACTGGTAGCGCGAGGCCATGTCGGAGTTGTAGGCGGCCTTCTGCTTGTAGGTGACCACCAGCGCCCTGAGCTTGGCGTGCTCCTCGTCCCAGCGCCGCCGCAGCTCGTCCAGCCGCGCGAACCGCTCCCGGCGGGCGTCGTGGTAGGTGTCGAACGCGCCCCCGTGCACCCACGCCGTGTTGCCCGCGGCGCCCAGTTCGACCGTGACGATCCGGTCCGGGACCCGGCTCAGCAGCTCCCGGTCGTGCGAGACGAACAGGACCGTCTTGGGGGTCGCCAGCAGCGCCTCCTCCAGCCAGCGCTTGCCCGGCACGTCGAGGTAGTTGTCCGGCTCGTCCAGCAGCAGCACCGGCGCCGGGCCCCGCAGCAGGGCCTCGATGACCAGCCGTTTCTGCTCCCCGCCCGACAGCGTGCGCACCTCGCGCCACCGGCAGCGCTCGTAGGGGGCGCCCAGCGCCGCCGTGCAGCACTGGTCCCACACGACCTCGGCGTCGTAGCCCCCGGCGTCGCCGTAGCGGGCGATGGCCGCAGCGTAGCGCATCTGCGTCTTCTCACCGTCGTCGACCATCATGGCCGCCTCGGCCGCCTCCAGGTCCGCGTGCGCCTCGCGCACCGGCGCGGGGGAGACCGACACCAGCAGTTCGTGGACGGTGGTCTCGTCGCGCACGTGCCCGATGAACTGGGGCATCACGCCGAGCTCGCCGTCCAGGGTGACCGCGCCGCCCTGGGGCCGCTGCTCGCCGCGCACGATCCGCAGCAGGGTGCTCTTGCCCGCGCCGTTGGCCCCCACCAGCGCCGCCTTGGCGCCCTCGCCGACGCGGAAGGACACCGAGTCCAGCAGGACCCGCCCGTCGGGAAGGGTGTGGCTGACCTGGTTGACGTCGATGTAGCCCAAGACCGCTCTCCACAGGGGGTTTCGCCGTACGCGCCCCGTCACCGCAGCGAGCGCCCCGGCAGGTTTCCACGGCGCGACGCGCGCCCGCAACCGGTTTTCCCGGGTGCGGGCAGCGGCGCGCGGCCGCGGACGGCCCAGGTCAGAGGGGCACGCGCCGCCCACGGGGGAGCAGCCGGACGCGTTCGCCCCAGCCGAGGCCCTCCATGCGGTCGAGGAAGCGGCTGAGCGGGGACTTGAAGCGCCGGTAGTCGTCGTAGTGGATGGGCGCGGCGACCGCCGGGTTCACCAGGCGGGCCATCTCGGCCCCCTGTTCGTCGTCCATGGTCACCAGGATCCCGCCGGGCAGCGCCGTGCCGCCGAGGTGGAGCAGCGCCATGTCGATGTGCGGGTACTGCCGCGGTATCTGCGCGATGTCGTCGTGGACCAGGGTGTCGCCGGTGATGTAGATACGGAACGCGTCCTGTTCCCCGACCGCGCCGAACTCCAGGATGCTGCCCATGACCGGCGGCAGCAGCCGGTGCACGAGCCGGGGACCGTGGCGTCCGGGGACCGAGGTGACGCGGACCCGCGTGCGGCCGCGCGTGATGGTCTCCTCGTCCCAGGTCCGCAGCCCCACCGCCGCGCCGAACCCCCAGCGGTCCAGGCGGCGGGCCGCCTGGCCGGTGGTCAGGATCGGCGTCTCCCTGGCCAGGCCGCGCCGCGCGACGCGGTCGAAGTGGTCGCCGTGCATGTGCGAGAGCACGATCCCGTCGACCCGGCCGATGTCGGAGACGTCCAGGGCGGGGCCGATCCGGCGGCGGGTGGCCAGACCGTACCCCAGGTAGGCCCACTGCCCCTCGTGCAGGAAGTTGGGGTCGGTCATCACCACGAGACCGTCCCAGCCGATGAGCACCGTGGCGTTTCCGACGAACTGGATCCAGCGGTCGTGCTCGCTACCGTCCATGTCCCCGCACTACCCGGTCCGGCGCCGGGCTACCAGCCGTACCGTGGTCCTTCGCCGCACGTCACCGGCGCGCTCAGCCCGCGGCGGCGCCGAACCACCTCGGCATCTGGCCGAGCAGGTCCCGCTGGTCCCCGCCGGCCCACGCCACGTGGCCGTCCGGCCGCAGCAGCACGGCGGGCGCGCCCAGTTCCCCGCCGGCACCGCCGGCACCGCCGACGTCGACGACGTGGTCGACCCGGTCCGCCCAGCCCGCCACCGAGAGCCGACCGGTCCGGTCGAGCAGCAGCCCGCGGCCGCCGTGCGTCAGCTCGTAGAGGCGTCCGCGTGTCAGACCGATGTCGCGCATTCGCCTGCCGAGCAGCGCGTGCCCCTCACCGAAGTCGTAGCGGACGTCCGTCGCGGTGACGAGCCCGGTCACGTACCGGTTCACCTCCTCGAAGTCCATCAGCTTCGAGAGCAGCTGCCGCAGCGCGACCGCACCCGGCTCGGTGCCCAGCAGCGTGATCTGCGCGCGGGTGTTGTCCAGCACGTCGGCGGCCACCGGGTGCCGTTCGGCGTGGTAGCTGTCCAGCAGCCCCTCCGGCGCCCAGCCGTCGACCTCGGCGGCCAGCTTCCAGCCGAGGTTGAACGCGTCCTGGACACCGAGGTTGAGCCCCTGCCCGCCGGTCGGCGGGTGGACGTGCGCCGCGTCCCCGGCCAGCAGCACCCGGCCGACCCGGTAGCGCTCGGCCAGCCGGGTGGCGTCGCCGAACCGGGACAGCCAGCGCGGCGAGCGCACGCCGAAGTCGGTGCCCGCGTGGGCCCGCAGCTGCCGCCTGAACTCCCCGAGGGTCGGCGCGCTCGTGCGGTCCTCGGCCACCCCGTCGGCGGGTACGACGACGCGGTACACCGCGCTTCCGCCCCCGTCGCCGTCCCCGCCTTCGCCCGTGAGGGGGGCGAGGCCGAACCGCAGCTGGGTCCTGCGGACCTCCTCGACGACGGCGGCGATCTTCTCCGGATCCTCGGCCGCCTCCATCTCGCCCAGCAGCGTCTCGACCCGGGCGGGCTCACCGGGGAAGCCGACGCCGAGCAGCTTGCGCACCGCGCTGCGGGCGCCGTCGCAGCCGACGAGGTAGCGCGAGCGCAGGTGCGTGCCGTCCGCCAGTTCGACGCTCACCCCGTCCCCGTCCTGGCTCAACCCGACCAGTTCATGGCCGCGCCGGACGTCGGCGCCGAGTTCGAGGGCGCGCTCGTTGAGCAGCCGCTCGGTGACCGGCTGCTCGATGGCGAGCCCGTACGGGTGGGCCGTGTCCAACCGGTCGGGCCACGGCTTGGTGATGCCGCCGAAGACGCCGCCGACCCGGAACTTCTTTCCTACCGCGAGGAACCGCTCCAGCAGACCGCGCTGGTCCATCACCTCGACGCTGCGCGTGTGCAGACCGAGGGCGCGGGCCTGCCGGGTCGGTTCGGTCAGCCTCTCCAGTACGACCACGCGCACGTCGTGCAGCCGCAGTTCGCTGGCCAGCATCAGGCCGGTCGGTCCGCCGCCGACCACGATCACGTCAATCATGAATTCCCCGTTCAACGAGACTGCCTCTCGGTCAGCCGTTCCGCGGATTCCGGCGGCGCGCGTCCGGGTCCCCTGGTCGGGTTCCTGTGAGCACGTCACGGGCCCCACCAGCGGTTCGACGTCGGTAAGCCTCCCGCACGCCGACAGCGGCACACGCTTTTCGCGCATCCCTGATTTCCGCGAATTCCGGCTTCGAAGGGAAATTGTGCGGCACGACCCGGGTCTTGCCGCAAGCCCCGGGGTGCGCTATAGATTGATAATGGCAGGAGGCTTTTTTCTCTCCCCGTCGCCCTGTGTAAGTAATGCATTGCTCTCTTGTGAACGGCTCTGCGCCGTGCTGTGCCGTGCCGTGCGGCAGAAGTCGAGGGTTCCGTGTGCGTGCGTCGCGCAGCCTTGCGGCAGTGCCGCGATCGGACGCGTGGCCGCCCGGCCCGGCACCCGCCCCGGATCCGGGGCGGGTGTGTCGCAACCTCTTCGTGACCTCGAACGGTAGTTGTATGGGTGCCCTGGGTGAACGGTGAGTGGTGTCAGGGGTCCGCGTTGTTCCACCGGTCCGGCCGAGGGCGGGCCCTGCCGGTGTGCGCGGGCCGGGCCCGACACCACCGAACAGGGGAGACGCATGCAGATCGGGTACAAACTGGCGGCCGAGGCCTTCGGGCCGGAGGAGCTGGTCCGGCAGGCGGAGCTGGCCGAGCGCGCCGGGTTCGACTTCGTGGAGATCAGCGACCACTACCACCCCTGGCTGGACAACCAGGGCCACTCGCCCTTCGCCTGGACCGTGCTCGGCGCCATCGCCACCAGGACCGAGCGGATCGGCCTGGCCACCGGGGTGACCTGCCCGACCGTGCGCTACCACCCGGCGATCCTCGCCCAGGCCGCCGCGACCCTGTCCCTGCTCTCGAAGGGCCGCTTCGTCCTCGGCGTCGGCTCCGGGGAGCGGCTCAACGAACACGTCGTCGGCCAGGAGTTCCCCGACGCCGTCCAGGTGCGCCACCACATGCTGCGCGAGGCCCTGGAGATCATCCGCCTCCTGTGGGGCGGCGGCTACCAGTCCTACGAGGGCGAGTACCTGCGGCTGGAGGACGCCCGGGTGTTCGACCTGCCCGAGGAGGCGCCGCTGATCGCCGTCGCCGCCAGCGGAGGGGAGTCGGCCAAGCTCGCCGCCGAACTCGGCGACGGGCTGTTCGCCACCGAGCCCAAGTCCGCGATCGTGCGGGCCTACCGCGACGCCGGGGGAGACGGCCCCGGCTACGCCGAGGTGCCCATGGCCTGGGCGGAGGACGAGCACACCGCCGCGCAGGCGGCCCTGGAGACCTCCCGCTGGGCCCTGACCGGCTGGAAGGTCATGAGCGAGCTGCCCAACCCGGTCAACTTCGCGGCCGCCACCACCACGGTCCGGGAGGAGGACGTGCTGGGGCACTTCGCCTGCGGGCCCGACCCCGAACGCTACGTCGAGGCCGTCCGCGCGTACGTCGACGCGGGCTTCGACCGCCTGGTCATGCAGAACGCCGGGCCCGACCCGGACGGGTTCGTCGACTTCTACCGGCGCGAGCTGGACGGACCCCTGCGCGCGCTCGCCTCCTGACCGGTCCGTCCGTGCCGACTGAGCGGCCGGGGCGTGCTGGCGACCGGCCGGTCCGACACCGGACCGCACGCCGTCGCGCCGGTCGGAACCGGCGCGGCGCTGCGGCTCGGGCACGCCCGAGCCGCCGGAACTGTCACCGGGGACGCCTACGGTGGCGGCCATGGATTTCCAGAAGAGGCTGTCCGTCCCCCTCCCGCCCGGACGCACGGTGTCCTCCGAGGAGGGCACTCCGCTGCTGTGGCTGAGCGAGGACCCCGCGCCGTTCGGCCTGTGGTCCCGGCTGCACGCCGAACACCCCCGCTCCGGGCTGTGGCCGCTTCTCCTGGACGGACTGCGCGGCGAACCGGACCGGCCCTGGGAGTCCCAGGAGCTGTACCCCGAATGGATCTCCTCGCCCTCCGACCACGACCCGGAGGCACTGCTCGCCCGGTGGTGGAAGGAGCACGCCTGCGGCGAGGAGGCCGATCCCGGTGCTGACCGGTTGTCGGTGACCGCGCCCTACGGAGCGTCCTGGCCGGGACGAGCACCGGCCGCGCAGGTGGGGGAGGACCCGGGGGAGTCCGCCGCCGAGTGCGCCGAGATCCTGGTCGAGAACGGAGTGGGCTCGCGCCTGGGGCTGGTCCCGGCCGCCTCGGGAGCCGAGGCCGTGGCCGCGTCCGGTTGGGCGGGGCCGCTCAACTACGACAACGACACCGCCGTGTTCGCGGCCGTCGTGGCCGACTGGGAACGCCGCTTCGGCGCGCGCGTACTGGGCATGGGCTTCGGCACCCTCACCCTGAGCATCGCGGCTCCGCCCGCCGACACCGGGGCCGCCCTGCGCGTGGCGGCCGAGCACTTCGCCTTCTGCCCGGACAACATCTGGCAGAACACCAGCCCCGGCAGGCTGGAGGTCTACGCGGAGCAGTTGGTCGACTGCCCCGTCTGGCGCTTCTGGTGGGACTGAGCGGGCGGCCCGCACCACTCAGGACCGGGGCGGCTCC
>ANAW01000081.1:0-14762 GCA_000340945.1 Nocardiopsis synnemataformans DSM 44143
ACCAGGGCCATGTGGCCCTCGCCCTCGCGGGCCGCGGCCTCGGTGAAGCCGTTCGAGGCCACGAACAGCCCGCGGTACCCCTCGTAGCTGGTGGCGAGGACGCCGAGGAAGGCGCGGACCTCGTTCGGGGGCACCGGGCTGTTCCACCGCTTGCACTGCACCACCACGGCCTGTCCGTCCGGCGCCCGGCCCAGCACGTCCACCCCGCCGTCGTCGGCTCCGCCGACCACCGTCACGGCGGTGTAGCCGTGCGTGCGCATCAGCCCCGCGACGTGTTCCTCGAACTCCACACCGGTCATCCGGTCGACCTCCGACAGGTCGACCCGCGCCACCCGCCACTTCTCCCGGGCCAGGCGCAGCCGCATGCGGCACCACCACACCAGGGCCGCCACCCCCAGCGCCGCCACGGCCCACAGCAGCGGACGCGCCGAACTCTGGGCGACCCACGCGCCGACCATCAACGCCACGACCAGGCCCAGGAAGAGGCCGTACCGGTGGCGCCACACGAACCGCCACTCCCGGGGGCCGGTCCTGCCCTCGCCGGGGTACGTCCTGCCTTCAGCCGCTTCGTCCGGGGAGATGTCGGTCATAGACTGCCTCTTCCCCGTCCGGGCGGATCGTCACCCGTCCCGGTACCGGGACCCTGTGGGGAACCCCACGGCACGGAGCCGTTTCCGGCCCGGGACCCGCCCTGACCACCACTCGCCCGGAACCCGGGGACTACCATGGCCGCGCGGCGACCGACCCCTCGCGGCGGCGACCGCCCGGGGAGCGGTGTCCCGCCGCCCCGGGGTACCCACGGGAAGTAGTCCTTCGATGTCAGTTCTCACGCGCGTCGCCGACTTCGTCGGCAGGTGGTTCGCCCTGCTGGTCCTCGCCGGGGGGATCGTGGGCCTGGCCGCCCCCGCACAGGCCGCCCTCCTCGCCCCCTACATCTCCCTGCTGCTCGGGGTGATCATGTTCGGCATGGGGCTCACCATGCGCCCCGTGGATTTCGCGATCGTCGCCAAACACCCCAAGGCCGTCATCCTCGGCGTCCTGGCCCAGTACACGGTCATGCCGCTCCTGGGCTGGGGGATCGCCCAGGCCCTCGGCCTGCCGCCGCTGCTGGTGGTCGGCATGGTCCTGGTCGGCTCCGCCCCCGGCGGCACCGCCTCCAACGTCATCGTCTACCTCGCCCGCGGCGACGTGGCCCTGTCGGTGGCGATGACCTCGATCTCCACCCTGCTCGCCCCCGTGCTGACCCCGCTCCTGGTCCTGGGCCTGGCCGGTTCGACCCTGCCCGTCGCCGCCGGGGACCTGTTCGTCTCCATCCTCCAGGTCGTCCTGGTCCCGGTGCTGGCGGGACTGCTGCTGCGCATGGCCGCGCGCCGGTTCGTGGAGAGGATCCTGCCCGTCCTGCCGCTGGTGTCCGTCCTCGGCATCGTCGTCGTGGTCGCCGCGGTGGTGGGCGCCAACGCCGACGCCGTGCTCTCCACCGGCCTCCTGGTCGCCCTGGCCGTGGTGCTGCACAACTCCCTGGGGCTGGGACTCGGCTACCTGGTCGGTGTGGTCACCAAGCTGCCCGAGGCCGCCCGCCGCGCGGTCAGCGTCGAGGTGGGGATGCAGAACTCCGGTCTCGCCGCGGCCCTGGCGACCGCCCACTTCGCACCGCTGGCCGCCCTGCCCGGCGCCCTGTTCTCGGTCTGGCACAACGTCTCCGGCGCGCTCGTGGCCACCTACTGGGCCCGCCGCCCGCCCGCGGACGCCCCGGTCGAGACCGCGCCGACCGGGAGCGGCACGGAGGACCCGCCCAAAGCCTGAACCCGCACCCCGCCGCCGTTCCCGCCCCGGCACGGGGACACGCCTCCTCGTGCCGGGGCCGGGTGAGGCTCAGAGGTCCGATGGCGTGCGCCGTCGGCACCACCGCCGAAGGAGCACGGAACCGGAGCTCAGGGAGTACAGGGCGGACAGCAGGCCGAACCCGAGGCAGAAGGCGTTGACGAGGACGAGCGCCAGAAGCGAGGCGCCGACCCCGCTGCTCGGCCCCGCGTCCGCGTAGGCGCGGTCGCGGGCCGTGGTCGTCAGCCAGGTGTCCTGACCCGGAACGAAGCGGGCCTCCTCGGCGCGCCCCTCCTCGCAGGCCCCGGACAGGTACAGGTCGACATCGGTCCGCGCGGGGCCGTTCCCCGCGGGCCGGAAGACGCCCACGCACCGCCGCTCGTTGCTCCCGAAGCCCGTGCTCACCGAGCCGGTGACCTCCAGGGTGCCCTCCTGCCCGGCCCAGCCGTAGGCGGCGCCCACGGACCGCAGTTCGTGGCCGGAGAACTGCACCGCCACCTGGAGGAGGAAGTACGCCGCGAGCGCGCCGCCCAAGAGCACGCCGAGCGCCATCCCGGTGGACGGATTCGCACCGGCTCCCGGCCAAGGCCTCTTCCCACCCATGCCCCGTCCCCCTCACCGCCCGCGCCCGCTCCGGGCGCGGCCACGCTGTGGGACGCGGCTGGCGCCGCCCCGGTTCGCGCCCCTGAGGGGCGGGACCGTACCCCCGGCCAGCGGGCGGAACCGGTTACCCGGGTACAACGCGGTTCACACATGCCGTCCCTGGCCTGAACCGGACACCTCTCCTTGTGTGATCGCTCCACGACACAAGGCGACGGCTGCCAGGCTGGTGCCCATGCCCGAGCGACACCGTCGGTTCCTCCGCCCCTGCTCCGGACTCCTCGCACTCGCCCTCACCGCCGCGCTGGGAGATCCCCACGTCCTCCTCGCGCCGTGCGCCCCTCCCGCGCACACCGCGCCCGTCACCGCCCCCGCCACGGAGAGCGACCCGCGCCGCAAGACCCTCCGCGACCGCGTGCGAGGCCGCTGCCCGCACCCCCGCAGGCCCGGCGGGGGGCTCATCCCGCACCCCCGCTGCCACTACGACTGACCAAGCCGGACGACCGGTACCCCACCCGTGTGGCCCCCTGTCCGCCGTGCCGACGAGGAAGTCGGCCCATCCGGGCTGGTGCGGGAGTTGCCTTGCGTTCCTTCTGTCGCGACGGTTCTGCCGTCAGGTGGCATAGCGCCTGCTTTGTCCGTATCTGGACCTGGGAGCCCCTGTTTCCAGGTAATCCCCTCGCCGGGTCGGAGCGTCGAAAAGACGCAGGGTCGAACCGCGGTCGCGGTTCCCGGTCTGGCTGCTACGACGTGCCCGTGAGAGGAGGCGGGCGCGGTGTCCCCGGGATGTCCCGGGGATGCGCGTGTTCACCCAGGGCTGTCCGGGCCAAGGCTGGGGCGGCCCGGATCGCGAAGGGCGCCGACCGCTCCCGCCCTCGGCGGGGACGAGCCCGGTAAAAGTCATTGCCATAGTCGGAGCCTGTCTGTAACGAATGGGTTTTTCCTGTGGCTGTCGACCTTTTCTCTTGCTATGGTTCCCTGACCAGGCTTCCGTGAAGGGCTCGTTATGGAATTCGAAGAGAAGGTCTCCGCGCTCAGTTCCAAGGTGCAGAAGCAGCGCGATATGACCCAGACCGAGGAGGCGGCGAAGAACGCCTTTGTCATGCCCTTCATCGCGACCATTCTCGGATACGATGTCTTCGATCCGCGCGAGGTGGTGCCCGAGTTCACCGCGGACGTCGGCATGAAGAAGGGCGAGAAGGTCGACTACGCCATCATGCGCGACAACGAAGTGCAGATGCTCATCGAGTGCAAGAAGGCGAACGGCGAGTTGAGGGTGGAGCACGCATCACAGCTCTACCGCTACTTCTCCGTCACCAATGCGCGGATCGCGGTTCTCACCAACGGGGTGGAATACCAGTTCTACACCGATCTCGAAGCGCCTAACCGTATGGACTCCAAGCCGTTCATGGTGCTCGACTTCGGCGATGTGGACGAGACCCTGCTTCCGGAGTTGCGCAAGCTGACGAAGGCCTCCTTCGACCTGACCTCGGTGATCGACGCGGCGGAGAAGCTCAAGTACCTCGGCGCCATCAAGCGCACCCTGGCGGACCAGTTCCAGGATCCGGAGGACGAGTGGGTGAAGTTCTTCGCCAGCCGCGTCTACGACAAGTCCTTCACCAAGCGGGCCCGCGAGCAGTTCACCCCGCTCGTCCAGGAGGCGGCCGCCGCCTTCCTTGACGACCAGGTCAACGTCCGGCTGAAGAAGGCGCTGGAGAGCACGCGTCCGCAGCCCGAGGAGGCGGCGGTCGGAAGCCAGGAAGCCGCCGACGAGGACCTGGAGCGCGGTACGGGCATCGAGACCACCCTGGAGGAGCTGGAGGGATACCAGGTGGTCAAGGCGATCGCGTGCAGTGAGGTCAAGCCGCAGCGGATCGCCCACCGGGACTCCAAGAGCTACTTCGCCGTCCTGCTGGACGACAACAACCGGAAGCCGATCGCGCGCCTGCGCTTCAACGCCAGGTCGAAGAAGTACCTCGGCACCTTCGACGCCGACAAGAACGAGATCCGCCACCCGCTGGACTCGATCGACGAGATCTACCTCCATGCGGAGGAGATCCGCCAGTCCGTGCGGAACTACCTCGCCTGACGTCCGAGCCGGTACGGCCGTCGCCGTACCGGTCTCCTCAGCCAGCGTCCGGCAGGGCCTCCTGCCCGGACGCGGCGGTTTGTCCGGCGAACTCGGCGGCGACCGTCGATCAGGGGAAGGAGAGCGGGGAAGGGACGGGAACCGCAGGAATTCTCCTTTCCGTCCTCCTCGCCGCTCATACAACATCGAACGGGACCTGGCCACAGGGGTTGTGCGGTTGGTCCTTTGACCGGAAGCGGTCACAGAAATACGCGATGTGACCCTTTGCGCACTGTGGGGTCCATGTTTTTTCATGAACTGGCAAGTAACCCCCGCTAGCCCCCCAAAGGATCCACATGACCAACACCCATCGGTCAGGTCCGGACAGGCGCAGCATCCTGCGCGGAGCCACCATCGCCTCAGTCACCGCCGCCCTCGGTGCGGTCGGCGCCACAAGCGCCTTCGCCCAGGCAGCCGACACGAGCGCCTCCACCCAGGCAGCCCGGCCGTACCTGTACTGGCGGGGGGCCCCGGGGGNTGGCCGCCCCGCCCCGCTACATCGTGGTCCACCACACCGCGACGGCCAACAGCACCAACTACACGCTCGACCACGCCCTGAACCTGTCCAGGTCGATCCAGAACCACCACATGGACACCAACAGGTGGAGCGACACCGGCCAGCAGTTGACCATCAGCCGCGGAGGCCACGTCATGGAGGGCCGCGACCGCACGCCGGAAGCCATCGCGGCGGGCAACCACGTCGTGGGCGCCCACGTGGCCAACTACAACAACACCTGCATCGGTATCGAGAACGAGGGCCTGTACACGAGCGTGGGCCCGACCGCGGCTCTGACCAACGCGCTGGTGCAGACCCTGGCGTGGCTGTGCGGCGCCTACGGACTCAACCCCCACAGCGCCATCCTGGGCCACCGGGACTTCAACGCCACCGCCTGCCCCGGCAACGTGCTGTACTCGAGGCTTCCCGAACTGCGCGACAGGGCCGCCCAGACGATGCGGGCCCGGGGCATCGCCATCGCCGCCCGCCAGGAGCCGGGTGAGGACGGCCCCACCTACCCGCCCGTGCCCGACGACGAGCCGGACCACGAGTTCTACCACGGTCCCGCCCGGGGTCCGGACGACTTCTCCCGCTAGGAGGTCGTCGGGGTAGGTGCCGGTAAGGTCCCGGGAACAGCGACGCGGGCCCGGGCCCCGGTGATCACGCGGACACCGCGCCGCGTGGTCACCGAGGGGCCTGTGCCCGCACTCCTGTCATGGCTCGTCGAACCCCGCGAATGCCGTGCCGGATACTGGTGCCCATGGCGATCATCTACAAGGCCACTCTCACCCCGAGCAAACCCGAGCTGATCGGCGCCTGGCTGGACGGCCAGCCGTGGGCGGGCCAGGGGACGGACGAAGTGCTCGGCGCGTACCGGTTCGACGACCCGGAAGGGGAGGTCGGGGTGGAGGTGTTCCTGCTCCGGCGAGGGGGCCGTCTGCTCCACGTGCCGCTGACCTACCGGGGCGCGCCCCTGCCCGGCCACGAGGACCACCTCGTCGGCACTCTGGAGCACTCCGTCCTCGGAACGCGCTGGGTCTACGACGGCACTGGGGACGAGGTGTCCCTCGCGTGCTTCCGGCGGGCCCTGGAGGGCGAGCAGGAGCAGGCGGAGCTGGAGGTCTGGGAGGACGGCCGCGTACTGGAGAACAGGTCGCAGCAGGTCGTGGTCTCCAGGGAGTCCGGCACCGGGAACGATGGCACCGGCTCCTCTCCGGAGGGGCGGGTGCTGATCCAGCGAGTCCTGGACGGTGAGCCCGAGGGGAGCGTGCGACTTCTCGCCCGGTGGGACGACGAGCAGGCGGTGGTCGCGGCGCTGGCCTGACTTGTGGTTCCTCCTGTCTGAGCAGGGCCCACCGACGTACGGGACCGGCCCCGGCGTCGGTGGGGCAGCCGTCCGCCGCGTGCCGACCTGTCGGCGGCGTGTGGTTGGCTCCTCCCATGGGTGTGGAGATCGAGCGGTTCGTGCGGTTGGTGAGTGCTCTGCCGGAGTGCGAGTCCAAGGACTCGGACCAGTACACGACGTTCCGCGTGCGCGGCAGGCCCTTCGGCTACCTGTGGCCGCGCACCGCCACCGTGGGGCTGAAGCAGACCCTCCTGGAACAGACCGCGCTGGTGGCCGAGCGGCCCGAGGTGTTCGAGGTGCAGTTCACCGCGGGCGGGTTCGGCTGGGTGGTCGTCCACCTCGACGGGATCGACCTGGACGAGCTCAGCGAGCTCACCCTGGAGGCCTGGTACCTGACCGCGCCCGAGGAGCTGGTGGCCGCCCCGCCGACCCCGGCGTCCCTGGTCCGGGCCTGACCCGGACCGCGAACAGGTCCTTCGCCCGGCCCGAACGGCGGCCACGGTCAACGGTCCAAGAGCTCCTCGGCGCTGGTGCCGGGAAGGGCGACCGTCACCTGCGTGTCCCACGGGTCGCGGAGCACCACCGACCTGCCGGTGTCGGCGTGGTCCAGCTTGTGCGCCCTCAGGCGCGCGACGAGCGCGTCGAGGTCCTGCCGCGCTGGCACGGTGATCGCCACGTCGCCAAGCCCCAGACTCGCGGCGCGCGGGCCCGCGCCCGCGCTCTGCCAGGTGTTCATCGCGACGTGGTGGTGGTAGCCGCCCGCCGACGCGAACAGCGCGCCCGGGTAGGTGTCGACCGTGGTCTCGAACCCGATCGCGTCGACGTAGAAGGCCCTGGCGGTCTCGATGTCGCCGACCTGAAGGTGGACGTGCCCGACCCTGCCCGCCCGGCGCGGCCCCTCGGCGACGACCGCCTCGTCGAGGTGTGTGCGCAGGTAGTCATTGGGGTCGAGGTACTGCGTGCCCATCCGCAAACGCCCGTGGTCGTATCTCCAGGCCGACCGGTTCCGGTCGGTGTAGAGCTCGATGCCGTTGCCCTCGGGGTCGGTGAAGTAGAAGGCCTCGCTGACCAGGTGGTCGGAGGAGCCCACGAACCGGCTGCGCGGCTCCTGTGCCGCGCGGTAGACGGTCGCGGCGAGCGACGCCGGGTCCTCGAACAGGAACGCGGTGTGGAACAGCCCGGCCTGGCGCGGGTCGACGGCGGGCAGTCCCGGGGTGGAGACCAGCCGGACCATGGGGGTCCCGCCGCGGCCGAGCACACGGTGCACCTCGCGGCCGTGGGCCCGTTCCTCGACGGGCTCCAGGGCGAGCGCGTTCGCGTAGTACGAGGTCATCGACTCCAGGCCGCCCACGCGCAGGGTCACGGCGTCCATGCCCGTGTCGTCGCTCAGGTTGCGCTCATCCAGGGACGTTGCCTGCGGTGTCGACTCCGCCGAATCGGACATGGTGGTCTCCCAGGTCAGTAGGTCCGAGGGGTTTCCCGTGCCTCGGAGGTCGGGCTCCTTTGCCCGAGCAACACCATCCTAGGGAAGTTTCTTCCTTGTCAAGTAAATATCGTGCGGTTCTCCTCGCAGATCTCGCACCGGTCCCCGGGAAAACCGCGTGTCAGCAAGGGGAGTGCGTCCGCACGGGCCCTGTCCCGTGAGCGGGTGTCCTACCTGGTCGTGTCCGTCAGTCCACAGAGCCCAGGTCAGACCAGGGCGTGGCCGTGGGCGGCCACGAGCGGGGCCAGGTCGGGGACTCCGAAGCGCGTGCGCAGCTCCTTGAAGCGGGTCACCTTGTCCTCGCCGAAGCGGGCGACGGACACGGCGTAGGAGTCGGCGGAGAAGAACACCGGCGGGTTGCGCTTGCTGTGGAACTTGTCCGCGTACATCACCAGCTCCTCCTCGGCGGACTCGGCCACGTAGTCCCCCTCCGGAACGGGAAGCCCCTGGTCGCGGATGTCCTCGCGGGTCAGCCCCACCCCGGTGTGGTGCGAGCAGAACCGACACAGCGCCTCGGGCAGCCCCTCCCCGGCGAGGACCTCGTGGCCCAGCACCCCGTGGCTCACGTAGCGCGCGTGGTCGAGCCGACCGGAGGAGTCGTACAGGCGGTAGACCCCGATGTCGTGCAGCAGGCACCCCGCCCGGACCAGGGCGCGGTCCAGCGCCAGGCCGGAGCGGTCGAGCAGTTGCTCGGCGACCGCGCACACGATCTCGCAGTGGGTGTGGACGAGGTCGAACGCCTCCCTCGTGGGCGCGTACCTCTCGTGCAGCGCGCGGATCTCTTCGTCGCTCGGGATCACCATGTTCCCGACGGTAACCGGCGCGAAGGCCCCGCGAGGCCGGGGCTGCGTCTCACACGGAGGAGTGGGAGGCCGTGTTGGCTCCCTGGCCGAGCAGGAGATCCACGGTGCCGTGTGCGTCGCCGAGGGTGAAAGCA
This sequence comes from Nocardiopsis synnemataformans DSM 44143, assembly GCA_000340945.1. Taxonomy (GTDB): domain Bacteria; phylum Actinomycetota; class Actinomycetes; order Streptosporangiales; family Streptosporangiaceae; genus Nocardiopsis; species Nocardiopsis synnemataformans. The sequence goes on from ANAW01000081.1 coordinate 8,811, forward strand.
CGATGGTGCCGTCGTGCGGCGCGGGCGGCTTCTGCCCAGGTGAAGTGTGGGGTTTTCGTGTGCGAAGGGTGATCATGTGAGCCCTTTGGGTAGCTGGGGCGGCAGTGACTGTGTCCACGCGGGCGTGCGGGGCCCACCGGGTCCGGAGGGGGCGGGAGGGGCATGCGGTCTCTGAGTGGTCTCGTCCGCGCCGGACTGCGGTGGGTGACCCGCGCGGGGTCGGCGGCGCTGGACCGCCTGTCCGCGGACGGGGGATCGGTGGTGCAGGCCACGGTCGCCGCGACCGCGGCGTGGATCATCGCGGGCGGCCTCGTCAGCGACCACTCCCCGTTCTTCGCGCCGATCGCCGCGGTCATCGCGCTCAACGCCGCGGGCGGGGAGCGGGGTACCAACGCCGTGCGGATGCTGCTCGGCGTGGTCATCGGCATCGTCGTCGGTGAACTGACCCTGGTCGTCACCGGCGGAGGTTACGGGGCCCTGGCCGCCGCGACCGGCGTGGCGATGGCGATCGCCATCGCCGTCGGTGCCGCCCGGCTCGTGATCGCCCAGGCGGCGGCCGGCGCGATCCTCACCGTGGCCTTCGCCGAGGGCCACATCGGGTTCGGCAGGCTCACCGACGCCCTCATCGGGGCGGGCGTGGCGCTCGTGGTGAGCCAGCTCCTGTTCCCCGCGCGCGTGCTCTCGCGGCTGCGCCGGGCCGAGGCGGCCGCGCTGGCGGAGATGGTCCGCCTGCTCGGCGCGACCGGCCGGGCACTGGAGGAGGACGAGGATCCCTCCCTGTGGACGGTGGACCGTCTGGGCGCTCTGAGCAGGCCCATGGCCGACCTCAGCCGCGCACGCGAGAACAGCCACCGCACGGTGCGCTGGTCCAGTGCGCGGTGGACCGACCCCGAGCCGCTGCGGTACGAGGACGACAGGATCGACCGGCTCATCATCCTCGGGGAGAGCTGCCTGTCGCTCGCGCGGACCACCGCCGCCACGGAGACCGGCGAGCGCCGGCGCCTGGCGCCGGTGGTGTGTGAGATGGCCTCCGTGCTCGACGTGCTGGCCGCGGACCTCGGAGACCGCGCGGCGCGCCAGCGTGCGGTCGACCGGGTGCTCGTCCTGGTCCGTCCCTTCGACGACGACGCGGCGGACGATCCCGTGACCGGGGCCGCCCACCTGTACGTGCGGATGGTCGCCACCGACATCATGCTGTTCGCCGGGCTCGAACCCGAGGGGGCCGAACGGGCGCTGGCCGGGGAGGACGAGCAGACGCGGGTCGCCCACCCGCCGCGCGAGCCGTGGCTGCCGTGGGGGCCCCGGGGGCGCGCCTGGTCCAAGAGCCGTGACCGGCGCCGCCGACCGTTCCGGCGCTCCTGAACAGCCCGGGTTCGGCAGTGGCTGCCATCCGCTTCCGGTCTCCCGGCGCTGCCGAAGGGGCCCGTTCGCGCCGGGTGCGAACGGGCGTGACCCCGGCCCTCTAGTCGTTCGAGGGCAGCTCGGAGTGCCCCAGATGGTGTTCGGGGGCGATCCGGTCCCGGATGAGGCGCTTGAGCTCGGCGGCGTCGGTGAAGGCCGCGTCGGTCCGGCGCGACCACACGCTCTCCCCGTCCAGCCGCACCTCGAACACGCCGTTGGTGCCCGGGATGAGGGCGACCTCGCCGAGTTCTGCCTCGAACGTGGTCAGCAGCTCCTGTGCCATCCAGGTGGCCCGCGGGAGCCACCGGCACCGGGTGCAGTACTCGATCTCCAGCCGCGGTTCCTTGACCTCCATGCCTCCCAGCATGGCACGGAGCCGGGCCCGAGAGGGAGGCCGCAGAGAATTGCCGTGGCCGGTGCGAGGCGGTGTTGCCCGCACGTTCCGGGCCCTTGGCGCGCCCGTGGTGAGGTGCCTTCTCGCACGTCATGATCCGGAACCCTTCCGGAAGTAGGGGTGGTCGACTGCGAGCGCGTCGCGTCGCCAGGTCGCTGAACAGGGGATATCCCGCGCGAAAGGAGATGCGCCTTCCGAGTTATCCGGAATCTTCCGGAAATTATTGACAACGCAGTGGAGCCGGACGGACACTGAGCCTGTGACGGGGCTCACGATCCCCGTCGGGTCGGATCACCCCCGATCCGGTCCTCCGCACGCCTCCTGACCCCCCAACTCACGAGGAGGAAGCACTCATGAACGACGCCCCCGCACCCCCGCGCAGCCGCGTACAAGGACGCGCCAGAACGCTGGTCGGCCGTGTCTGCGCCGTCGCGGTCGCGCTGGTCACGACCCTGGCGCTGCTGCCCGGCACCGCCAGCGCGGCCGTCACCACCAACCAGACCGGCACCCACAACGGCTACTTCTACTCCTTCTGGACCGACAGCCAGGGGACCGTCTCCATGGAGCTGGGCTCCGGCGGCAACTACAGCACCTCATGGAGCAACACCGGCAACTTTGTCGCCGGTAAGGGCTGGCCCACCGGCGGACGCAGGACCGTGAACTACTCGGGCAGCTTCAACCCGTCCGGAAACTCCTACCTGACGCTCTACGGGTGGACGAGGAGCCCGCTCGTGGAGTACTACATCGTCGACAACTGGGGCAGCTACCGACCCACCGGAACGCACATGGGCACGGTCACCAGCGACGGCGGCACGTACGACATCTACCGGACGATGCGCTACGACGCCCCCTCCATCGACGGCATCCAGACCTTCCCCCAGTACTGGAGCGTGCGCCAGTCGAGGCGGACGGGTGGAAGCATCACCTCCGGAAACCACTTCGACGCGTGGGCCCGCGCCGGAATGAACCTGGGCAACCACGACTACATGATCATGGCCACGGAGGGTTACCAGAGCAGCGGAAACTCCAACATCACGGTGGGCTCCAGTGGTGGCGGCGGTGGCGGTGGTGGTGGCGGCAACCCCGGTGGCGGCGGCTGCACCGCGACCCTGTCCGCGGGCCAGCAGTGGAGCGACCGGTACAACCTCAACGTCTCGGTCAGCGGTTCGAACGACTGGACCGTGACGATGAACGTGCCGTCCCCGGCCAGGATCAGCTCCACGTGGAACATCAGCGCCGACTACCCCAGCTCCCAGGTGCTGACCGCCCGCTCCAACGGCAACGGCAACAACTGGGGCGTGACGATCGACCACAACGGCAACTGGACCTGGCCGACGGTCTCCTGTAGCGCCAACTGACCCCGACACCACCGAAACCACCGATACCCCGTCCGTGGCGCGGCGGCAACGGCCGCCGCGCCACCCAGGGCGGCACGTGAGGGTCCCCGCACCGCGCCGGGACGGGGCGCCACCGAGTCCTCCCGGGGACTTGCTCGTTGATCAGCACGGACAGTGCCATGAACAGAGCGCTGATGAGAGCAGGGGGTGGGAGATGACGGTAGCGGTCGCCCCGGAGGTCCGGGCCACACCGCTGCATCGGCTCGTCGACGCCGTCGGCGACGAGTCCTCCCGCCACCTCGCCCGGGACGCCGAGGACGTGCGGGCCAGGGCCGAAGCCCTGGCCCGTGAGTGCGGCCACTTACACCTGGGCGTATCCACCGTCGGCGTGGAACTCGGCGCCGTTGATGTAGCTCGACGCGTCCGAGGCGAGGAACGTCGTCAGGGCGGCGATCTCCTCGGGCTCGGCGAGCCGGCCGAGGGGGACGGTGGCCTCGGCCTGCTTGAGCATCTCGGGTGTGACAAGCTCCAGCAGACCTGCGGTGCGTGTACCGCCAGGGGATACGACGTTGACACGGAAGCCGTGTGTGCGCGCACTGAGGGCCCAACCGCGAGCGAGGGTGCGAACCGCGGCCTTTGAGGCCGCGTAGACCTCGAGTCCCTGGTTGGGTCGGGTCGAGGCGGTCGAGCCCGTCAGGATCACCGAAGCGTTCTTGCTGAGCAGCGGTAGCGCCTGCTGGAGCGTGAAGATCGTTCCCTTGACGTTGGTGGCGAACACCGAGTCGATCAGCTCCTCGGTCACCTCGCCGAACGGAGCCGCGATGCCGACGCCGGCGTTGACGACCAGCACGTCGATGCGTCCGGCCTGGTCCCGCACGGTGCTGTAGAACGCGTCGAGCTCGGAGGGCACCGAGACGTCGCAGATCACGCCGGTCACGCGGTCGCCCAGCTCGGCGACCGCGGCGTCGAGCACGTGCTTGCGGCGACCGGTGATGAACACCGTGGCGCCCGCGTCGCGGAACGCGCGAGCGGTCGCAAACCCGATGCCGGTGCCGGCCCCGGTAACGACGGCGACCTTGCCTTCCAAGACGGCCATGCCGCCCTCCTCTTAATTATGGACTGGTACGTCAATAATCATAGCCCCCTTATGGACCGATCGGTCAAGATTTGGCTCGTGTCGAAGCATCCGGGCTCCGCGCCTCGGGCTCACCCCGTCTCCGGCGGCGGCATCCCGAAGCTGCCGGTCGTGGATCGGGTCGACCGGCAAAACCGGCAGCGCACAGAGGGCCTGCAGGCGGACCGTGTTCCCCCTGGAGGCAGCGGCGCGCGGCTTGAGGGCGCGCCGCAGGGCGCCAGGGCGGCGGTACGGGTCGTAGGGCGCTGCTACTGCGCTGGGGTGGGCAGCAGTCGTGCCAGGGTGGAGTGAGCGATCGTGGTCAGCGTGCCGATATCCATGCCGGTGCGCCCAAGGGCGATGAGACCGAGCTGTGCGACAAGGGCCGCACGGGCGGTCTCGGAAGGATCGGCACCGGGATCGAGGTCGCCTTCGCTCCGGGCGCGTTCCAGCGCCGCGCTGAGGACGGCGGTGATCGCGTCGTAGCTGCGGCGGGCCTCGGCAGCGACGTCCGGGGTGCTGGCGGCAAGCTCGGCGTTGCTGTTGGCCAGCAGGCAGCCCCGGCGCGCAACCGCCCCGGTCGGGTCACCGGCCAGGCCGAGGACGAACTCACGCACCACGTCGACCCCCTTCCCCGCAGAAGCCAGACGCTCGCGCAGCGCCAGCAGGTTCGCGTCGTCGTACTCCCGCAGCACCCGAAGAAACAAGCTCCTCTTGTCCCCGAACGCCCCGTAGAGGCTGCCCTTGCCCAGCCCGCTCACGCGCAGCAGGTCGTCCATCGACGTCGCCGCGTATCCTTTGTCCCAGAACTCGTCGCGGACAGCGAGAAGCACGCGGTTTTCGTCGAACTCACGAGGTCGCGCCATCCGCCCAGCCTACTGGTTCTGGACTATGTGGGCCACAACGGTGGGCACCGCTTCCCCCTGACCACGGATAACAGGGCCGTTTCACGTACGGCCCCCAGAACGTCACCGCAGGTGACGGATCAAGCTCCTGCGGATAATAGGGCGTTATCCGTGGAACAACTTCACACTGGCCCCGGGACCGACACCCCCTCAGCCGCCCACCAGGGCCGACGAACGCTTAGCGCACGATCTGACACGGATGTTCCTCGGATCCCGGGACCCTCACGTGCCGTGGAAGAGGGTGAGGTCAACCGCGGGCGCGTCCGTGTACACCACGCCCGGCTCGGGCGGGATGGGCTCGCCCGACGCGGAGTCGGTGCAGTGGGCGTCGAACATCCCCGCCTCGTCAAGGGGGACCAGGGTCCGGTCGGTGACTGTCCAGCCGCGCACCAGTGCGACGGGGATGCGGGCCCCGTCGGGAAGTGTGTGGGAGACCCGGTCGGTGAGGCTGCGCAGCACCACCGCCGCGAGATCGCCGTTGGTGACGGCGGTGCACAGCCGTTCCACCACCGCCGGGTGTTCGACCTCGAAGCCCTCCTCCCGGCGTTCGACGGACGTGACCAGCACGCGTCGGGTGTGCAGGGTCAGGAAGTGCTTCGTGCCGGGCAGGTCATCGAGGAGGGCGGACAGCAGGGCGTGGGCGTGTGAGGAGAGCATGATCTGAGTATGCGCGCGCCGACGCGGCCGGATCGGGTTGTCCACAGGCCTGATCTGGGGAGATCGGAGTTCTTTTCCGAAAGGCCGCTCAGAGGCCCCGGAGGGCGTGCGGTGCGCCGGCCGGCCTCCGGGGAGAGGCGGCCC
>ANAW01000081.1:14769-63738 GCA_000340945.1 Nocardiopsis synnemataformans DSM 44143
CGCCCCGTCTGCTCGCCTTCGGTCAGGGCTTGCGCGCCACGCCGCCGTACTGGGCGACCTCCTTGGGCGTGCCCAGGTCGGTGGGCAGCGGGCGCCACAGGGACGCGGACACCACGCCGGGCTCCAGCAGCTCCAGACCGTCGAAGAAGCGCTCGATCTCCTCGACGGTGCGCAGGTGGATGGGCTGGCTCGCGCCCTCGTTCCACGCCTTGGACGCCTCGATGATCTGCGGGCTCGTGCTCGTGCTGTCGCACAGGGCCAGGAAGCTGCCCGACGGCAGCGCGTCCACGTAGGCGCGGGCCAGGGCGTAGGTGTTCTCGTCCGCGGGGAAGTGGCCCAGGGTGCCCATGAAGGTCAGCCCGATCGGCTGGGAGAAGTCCAGGTACTGGCGGGCCTGCTCCAGGAGGGGGCCGGGGTCGACCAGGTCGGCGTCGACGTACTCGGTCGAGCCCTCGGGGCTGCTGGTGAGCAGGGCGCGGGCGTGGGTCAGCACCAGGGGGTCGTTGTCGACGTAGACGACCTTGCACTCGGGTGCGGCGGCCTGGGCGGCCTCGTGGGTGTTGTTGGCGGTGGGCAGGCCGGTGCCGATGTCCAGGAACTGGCGGACGCCCTCCTCCTGCACCAGGTGCGTGACCGAGCGGACGAGGAACTGCCGGTCGGCACGGGCGACCTCGACGATCTCGGGGAAGGCCTGCGCGATCTGCTGGCCCAGCTCCCGGTCGACGGGGTAGTTGTCCTTGCCCTCCAGCCAGTAGTTCCACACGCGTGCGGAGTGGGGGACCGACGTGTCGATGGGGGGAGTGGTGGTCATGGTGTCCTCTCGGGGAAGTGGGCGTCGCGCTGCAATTGTCCTGGCCCGGTGGGTACCACCGCAACCACGAAACCCTTGTGTCACAGGGGTTTCCGGGCAACGATTCGTGCCCTCCGCTCTCCCCGCGCGTCCCCGACACGGTCCCGCCTCGGCCCCGACACGCCCCCGGCACGGCCTCGACACGCCCCCGACCCATTCGCGCACCGTCCCCGCCAGGGCCGTGTGCGCTCGTTCGTCCAGGTGGGGATGTCTAGCATGGAACCCATGAACGAACTCTCCGCAGAGCAGACGGGCCGGGTCATCGCCCTGGCCATGGACCTCGCCCGGGAGGGGCGCACGGAGGAGCTGCTGGAGTTCCTCGACCACGGCCTTCCCGTGGACAGCCGCGACGAGCAGGGCAACACCCTGGTGATGCTCGCCGCCTACCACGGCCAGGAGGCCGCGGTCCGCGCCCTCGTCGACCGCGGCGCCGACGTGGACCTGCGCAACGACCGGGACCAGACTCCCGTGGCCGGGGCGCTGTTCAAGGGGGAGGAGGGGATCGTGACGGTGCTCGTCGCCGCGGGCGCCGACCTCGACGCGGGCACGCCGAGCGCCCGCGCCGCGGCCGAGATGTTCGGCCGCTCCCACCTGCTGCCCTGATCCCGCCCCGGGGGCCGTGACCGCGCGCCCCCGGGCCCGGGGGCGCCCAGAGCCTTTCAGAGGCCCGGGTCCCGTAACAGGCCGAGCCGACGCGGTCGGGGCCGCGTCGGCTCGGTGGAGCGAACCCGGGATCGGGTCCTCACGCCCTGTTCAGGGCTTCAGGCGTCGCTCAGACGGCGTCCGAGTTGGGGTCGGTCGCGGAGACCTGGCCCGACTGGAGGGCCTCGATGGCCTTGCGCACGCCCTCGCCGTAGGCCGGGTCGGCCTTGGTGCAGTTGCCGATGTGGCGCTCGATGGTGGCCTGGGAGGCGCCGTCGATCGCGCGCGCGGTGTTCTCGAACAGGCGCTGCTGCTCGTCCGCGTTCATCAGGCGGAACAGGTTGCCCGGCTGCTCGAAGTAGTTGGCGTCGTCCTCGCGGTAGTCGAACCGGTCCGCGGTCGAGCCGATGGCCTGCGCCGGCTCGGCGTAGGCGGGCTGCTCCTGCCAGCGGCCGTAGGAGTTGGGCTCGATGCCGGGCACGCCGCCCTGGTTGCCGTCCACGCGCATCGTGCCGTCGCGGTGGTAGGTGTTGACCACCTTGGCGCCGCGCGGGTAGTTCACCGGGATCTGGTGGTGGTTGACGCCCAGGCGGTAGCGGGCGGCGTCACCGTAGGAGAACAGGCGGCCCTGGAGCATGCGGTCGGGCGAGAAGCTGATGCCCGGGACGAGGTTGGCCGGGGTGAAGGCGGCCTGCTCCACGTCCGCGAAGTAGTTCTCCGGGTTGCGGTTGAGCTCGAACTCGCCGACCTCGATCAGCGGGTAGTCCTTCTTGGACCAGACCTTGGTCAGGTCGAAGGGGTGGAAGTGGTAGTCCGCCGCCTCGGCCTCGGGCATGATCTGGACGTAGAAGGTCCACTTGGGGTTCTCGCCGCGCTCGATGGCGTCGAACAGGTCGCGCTGCGCGGACTCGCGGTCCCCGGCGACGACCTGGGCGGCCTCCTGGTCCGTGAGGTTCTTGATGCCCTGCTGGGTCCGGAAGTGGAACTTGGCCCAGAAGCGCTCGCCCGCCTCGTTGATGAACGAGAAGGTGTGCGAGCCGAAGCCGTGCATGTGGCGGTAGCCGTCGGGGATGCCGCGGTCCGACATCACGATGGTGACCTGGTGCAGGGCCTCGGGGAGGTTGGTCCAGAAGTCCCAGTTGTTCTCGGCCGAGCGCAGGTTGGTGCGCGGGTCGCGCTTGACGGCGCGGTTGAGGTCGGGGAACTTCAGCGGGTCGCGGAAGAAGAAGACCGGGGTGTTGTTGCCGACGATGTCCCAGTTGCCCTCCTCCGTGTAGAAGCGCAGGGCGAAGCCGCGGATGTCGCGCTCGGCGTCGGCGGCGCCGCGCTCACCGGCGACGGTGGAGAAGCGGGCGAACATCTCGGTCTGCTTGCCGACCTCGGAGAAGATCGCGGCCTTGCTGTACCGGGTGATGTCCTGGGTGACCGTGAAGGTACCGAAGGCTCCGGAGCCCTTGGCGTGCATCCGACGCTCGGGGATGACCTCGCGGTCGAAGTGCGCGAGCTTCTCCAGGAACCACAGGTCCTGAAGCAGCATCGGGCCGCGCGGTCCGGCGGTCAGGCTGTTCTGGTTGTCGGCTACCGGGGCGCCGTTGGCCGTGGTCAGCGGCTTCGTGTTGTCCTGAGACATGAATTCCTCGGTCCTAAGGTGGGATCTTTCGGTGCCGCGGTCAGGGCACCGGGCGTGTGTCAGGCCTTCTGGCATTCGGGGCAGACGCCCCAGTAGGTGACCTCGACCTCGTCTATGGCGAAACCGTGGTCCTGCGAACCCGTCATGCAGGGGGCGGCCCCGGTGGCGCAGTCCACGTCCGCGATCGTGCCGCAGCTGCGGCAGACCACGTGGTGGTGGTTGTCGCCCACCCGGCGCTCGTAGCGCGCGGGGGACCCCTCCGGCTCGATCCGCCTGACGAGTCCGACGTCGGTCAGAGCCTTGAGCACGTCGTACACCGCTTGTGTGGACACCGCACCGAGCTGGCCGCGGACCGCCTGGAGCACGGTGCTGGCATCGGCGTGCGGATGAGCCCCGACCGCCTCCAGGACCGCTACCCGGGGTCGGGTCACGCGTAGCGAAGCCCCCCGGAGGAGGGCCTCGGTCTCCGTCTGGTGCATGCGCCCATTGAATCACTTTTCTGGAATGATTCCAACAAAGGTGTGCCTAACCCGGCTCCGACCCCCGCCCGGCGGACCCCGGCGGGTCCTGTCGACCCTGGTGACCGGAACGGTGCGGGCCGACGCGGCGGCCAGGGCGGTGCGGGCCGACGCGGCGGCCAGGGCGGTGCGGGACCGGGGGGTCCGGTAGCGCCCCGCGCGTTGTCGTGCACTGCCGCGCGTGACCAGGGGCGGGGCCCGGAAGCGGCTCGGAGGCCGCGGGCGGCAGCAGGGAGATCGCCCGTCCGTCATGCGCTGGCCGCACGAAGAATGTCCCTTTTGGGATCTACGTCGTAAAAGTGGCGCTCAATGAAACATGTCAGCGGAGGGGACAGAAAGCACTGAACCAACCCACGACCGCTCACACACGCTCCCCCGAGTTCTCCGGACGTCGAACCCGCGGCTTCGATCACAGCCCCCCACGCATGTTCCCCGGCCCGGGCTCTGACCCGGGCGAGACGACCCGCAACCCGCCGCGGCACTCAGACGGGCGCGTTCCCCAGCAGCTTCTTCTGGATCTTGCCCATCGCGTTGCGCGGCAGCGCGTCCACCACGCGCACCTCGCGCGGGCGCTTGTGCACCGACAGGCGCTCGGCCACGAAGTCGATGACGGCCTCGGGGGAGATGCCCTCACCCACCAGGTAGGCCACGATCCGCTGGCCGAGGTCGGCGTCGGCCTCGCCCACCACGGCGGCCTCCGCCACCCCGGGGTGGCCGAGCAGCACCGCCTCGACCTCGCCCGCGCCGACCCGGTAGCCGCCGGTCTTGATCATGTCCACCGACATCCGGCCCACGATCCGGTGCCAGCCTTCCCCGTCGCGGACCGCCGCGTCGCCGGTGCGGAACCAGCCGTCCCCGGTCCACGCCGCGGTCGTGGCCTCCGGCAGGCCGAGGTAGCCCCCGAACAGGGTGGCGCCGCGGACCTGGAGTTCACCGACGCTCTCGCCGTCGGAGGCGACGGGCTCGCCGTGCTCGCCGCGCAGCCGCGTCTCCAGGCCGGGCAGCGCCGTCCCGACCCAGCCGGTGCGCCGCCGCGCGTCGGCGCGCGCCGCCACGGTGATCAGCGTCTCGGTCATCCCGTACCGCTCCACGGGGCTGTGGCCGCACGCCTCCCGCAGGCCGTCGGCCACCGTGTCGGGCAGCGGGGCGCTGCCCGAGACCAGCAGCCGCGCCCCGGACAGGGCGCGTGCGCTGTCGGGGTCGCGGGCGATCCGCGACCACACGGTCGGCACGCCGAAGAACAGGGTTCCGCGTCGAGTCCCCCGGGCCGCGGCGGCGTAGGCGGCGGGGGTGGGGCGGACGGTGTGCAGCAGCGGGCTGCCCACGCGCAGGGCCCCCAGGACGCCCAGGATCAGGCCGTGCACGTGGAACAGCGGCAGGCCGTGCACCAGCACGTCGTCGGGCGTCCAGTCCCAGGCGTCGGCGAGCGCGTCCAGGTCGGCGGCCACGGCCCGGCGCGCGATGACGGCGCCCTTGGGCGGTCCGGTGGTCCCGGAGGTGTACATGACCAGCGCGGTGGACTCGGGCGGCGGTTCGGGGAGCGCGAACGAGGAGCGTTCGGCCGGGTCCACGGGGACGACCGGGAGGTCGATGCCCTCCTGCGGGGCGCCCAGCCACAGCGAGGCGCCGGAGTCGCGCACGATGTGGCGGCGCTCGGCGGTCCCCGAGTCCGCAGGGACCGGGACCACGGGCACCCCGGCCAGCAGGCCGCCGACCACCGCGACGACCGTGGACAGCGAGGCCTCGCCGTGCACGGCGACGGCGTCCGCGCCCGCCACCCGCTCGGCCACGGCGGCCGCGGCCGACCACAGCCCCTCGCGGTCCAGCTCTGCCCCGCCGACGCTCACCGCGGTCCCCTCGCCCGCGCCCGAACCCAGCAGCACCTCGCGCCCCTTCCGGTCGTGTCCTGTCCAGTCGGCCAGTACACCACAGGGGCGGTGCGGGGGTGGCGTCGACCCGTTCCCGTTCCCGTCCCCTCCCGGCCCGTTCCCGCGCCCTCCCAGCCTGTCCGCGTTCCGCTCCGGTTGCGTTCCGACCCGTTCGCTCCCCACTCCGTCCACTCCCCGCTCCGGCTGTGCCCCGGCCCGTTCGCGCCCCGCCTCGTGTGTCGGGCGCGGCGTCCGGGTAGCCGCTTGGAAGAATCCCCGGGGACGGGGCGAGCGCCGGGGGCCGTTTTCAACCCCCGGCCACCGCTTCCGGGGCGCTCCGGACCCGGTGGCCGGGGCCAACACGTGCGTCAGGTGAGGGGGGAGAGCCATGCGTGCTCTGACAGTGGTGCCGTCGCAGGCCGGTTCGGTGCGGGTCGGCGAGGTCGAGGCGCCCGTGCCGGGTGCGGGGGAGCTGCTCGTCGACGGCATCGCGCTGGGGATCTGCGGCACCGACCGCGAGATCGCGGGCGGCGAGTACGGCGAGGCGCCGCCCGGTCATGAGCGCCTGATCCTGGGGCACGAGTCGCTGGGCCGGGTGCGCGAGGCTCCGGACGGCAGCGGTTTCTCCGCGGGCGACCTGGTGGTGGGGGTGGTGCGCAGGCCCGACCCCGTGCCGTGCGGGGCCTGTGCGCACGGCGAGTTCGACATGTGCCGCAACGGCAGGTTCACCGAGCGCGGCATCAAGCAGATCCACGGCTACGGTTCCGAGCAGTGGACGGTGGAGGCCGACTACGCGGTTCGGCTCGATCCGTCGCTGGAGCGCGTCGGCGTGCTGATGGAGCCGACCACGGTCGTGGCCAAGGCGTGGGACCAGATCGACCGGATCGGCGGACGCGCCTGGTTCGAGCCGCGCCGCCTGCTCGTCACCGGTGCCGGGCCGATCGGCCTGCTCGCCGCCATGATCGGTGTCCAGCGCGGCCTGGATGTGCACGTGCTGGACCGGGTGGAGCACGGGGTCAAGCCCGAGCTGGTGGCCGCCCTCGGAGCGACCTACCACACCGGCGGCGTCGCCGAGGTCGCGGCCACGGGTGAGCCGGACGTGGTTATCGAGGCCACCGGCGCCTCCAGCGTCATCCTCGACGCGATGGCCCACAACGCGGCCTACGGGATCGTCTGCCTCACCGGTATCTCGTCGGGCGGGCGCACGATCGACGTCGACGCCGGGGCGATCAACCGACAGCTGGTCCTGGAGAACGACGTGCTCTTCGGGTCGGTCAACGCCAACCTGCGGCACTACGAGATGGCCGCGAAGGCGCTGGCGCGGGCCGACCACTCCTGGCTGGAGCGGGTGATCACCCGGCGGCTGCCGCTGGAGCGCGCGCACGAGGCGTTCGAGCCCGGGGGAGACAACGTCAAGACCGTCATCGACCTGTGAGGGGCCGCCGATAGGCGCTGAGCGTGGACCGGCCGAAAACGTCGCTGGTGTGACACAAGGGTTCTGACCTGTGGTGATCCTGGTCGCTCGTGATCTGAGGTCGCCGCCGTCATCCATGCGTATGGGCGTCGACGTTCACTTCTGACAGCTGGAGAAGTCGCTGTGAGGTGGTCTCGTCAGCTGGTGTCATCACGGTCAGGCGGTGACCGGTCTCCGCGACGTTGGTCGAGACGAAATTGAGTCGCAGCAAGCCGACGCGTGGGCTGTCCAGTCGTTTGGTCTCAAGGTGCTGGAGCATGACGTCGTGCCGGTTCCACAGTCGTGAGAATTCCTCCGACCGCTGCCGCAGCTCTTTGACCGTGGTGCTCGCGGTGTGGCCTGTGTCGGTGCCGGCGACCGCGCGCAGCTGTGCGACCATCCGAGCGGCGACGATGTCGTCGTCAACATAGCGGCTGCGCCAGTCGGCGTTGGTGAAGAACTGCAGCGCGCAATTCCGCTCGGCGGGCGGTATCCGGTCCATGTCCGTGAACAGGAAGCGGTAGGAGGGGTTGTAGGCCACCACGTCGAACACGCTGGTCTGCAGGCAGGCGGGGTAGGGATCGAGTTTATCCAGCACCGGCTGGTACGCCGCCAACATCGACGCGTCGAGTGCCAACGGAGCAGTCGACGGAGTACGTACACCGGCGAGGCGTTCCAGGTGTCGCTTCTCGGTGTCGTCCAGGCGAAGGACTCTGCCAACCGCGGCCAGGACCTGCGTGCTGACGTTGATCGGTCGGCCCTGCTCCAGCCAGGTGTACCAGGTGACGCCCACTCCAGCGAGCACCGCGACTTCTTCACGTCGCAGGCCGGGCGTGCGACGGCGTCCGGTGCTGGGAAGCCCCACCTGCTCCGGGGTGAGCCGTTCGCGTCGGGTGCGCAGGAAGGCGCCGAGATCGCGTCTGATCGCAGGGGGCCGGGGACCTGTCATGTCTCCACCATGCCTCACATACGGACCAGTAGCCAGGTTCGGTCAGTACCCCCATAAACAGGCACCTGGTACCAGGATGAAGCCCCTGCCAGGGTCGAGATGTGACTAGAGAACCGAAACCGCGGAGCGAGACGCCCTCTGCGCAGACCGAGGGTTACCATCAGACCCGCAGTACCACCACGCTGGTCTCATCAGGGACTACTGAAGGAGCGCCGCCTGCGACGCTGGGCATGGCCGGTCTCCTGAGCGCGCTGTCCGCCCTGTTGCTGTCGGTGATGAGCTTTGCCGCGGCGGGCATCGCCGTACCGAGTATCGGCACCTCGTTGCAGGCTTCAGCGTCCGAGCAGTCGTTGGTGGTGTCGGTCTACTCCCTGGGCTTCGCTGCGCCGATGGTCGTCGGCGGACGTTTGGGCGACCTGTACGGCAGGCGGCGGCTCTTCCTGTTCGGCATGGCCGGATTCACCGCGTTCTCGCTGATGGCAACGCTCGCGCCGACCATTACCGTGCTGATCGTCGCCCGCGCGCTCACCGGTGTATCGGCGGCGGCGATGGTGCCTCAGGTGCTCGCAACGATCACGGCCTCCACGCATGGACGCGAACGCGCCCGGGCGGTGGCGTTGTTCGGGGCGACCGCGGGCGGCGCGACGGCGGTGGGTCAGGTCCTCGGCGGCGTCTTGCTGTCGGTCCCACTGCTGGGCTCCCCCTGGCGCACGGTCTTCGCGATGAGTGTCCTCATGGGCGTCGTCGCGTTCCTCGCCGCTTTGCGTTGGATGCCCAGCACCGACGCGCCGGGCGATCGTTCGCTGGACCTGATCGGTACCGCGTTGCTGGGGGCGTCGCTGCTCGCGCTGATGATTCCCCTGTCCCAGGGTGGTGCGCTCGGTTGGCCCGGGTGGTGCTGGGCACTGCTGGCGGTCAGCCCAGTGGCGTTCGCGGCGTTCTGGACGCGGCAGCTCCGACTGCAACGCCGCGACCTGGTCCCGCTCGTTCCTCCGCCGCTCCTGCGTCTGAAGTCGTACCGACTCGGCCTCGTCATGGCCCTCTTGCTCCAGTCGGCCTTCGGTGCGTTCACGTTCCTCTACGCGCTCTCCACACAGACGGGTATGGGCTGGTCCCCGATGAGCGCAGCCTTCGTGCTGCTGCCGTTCGCGCTGTGCTTCTTCGCCGTGTCGATCTGGTCGGGAAAGCTGGCACCCCGCTTTGGATTCCGCCGTCTGCTGACGATCGGCGGGTTCGTTCAGGCGGCGATGCTGGTGGCGACCGCAACATCGGTGCTCATGCAGAGCCCGGGCATGAGCGAGTGGACGCTGGGTGCTCTGCTGGTCGGCGTCGGGGTCGGCCAGGCGCTCATGTTCGGGCCGCTGGTCGGAGCGATGATCGCCGAAGTTCCTCCCTCCTCGGCAGGAGCGGCTTCCGGGGTCATCCAGACCACGCAGCAAGCCGCTATGGGGCTCGGAGTCGCGGTCGCCGGAGGGCTTCTGGGCACCGCGATGGCCGACTCCGCCACCCCAATCGAGCAGGCCTACATGACGGCACTCGCGATCTGCATGCTCGTTCAGGCGGCGTTCGCCATCGCCTTCGCCCTCCTCGCCTTCGCCCTGCCCAGACGCTGATGGCGGCGGCGGTGGTGTCGGTGGGTTTGCGGTAGCAGATCAGCGTGCGGGTGATACCGGCGAAGGCAAGGAAGCGCTCGACCGGTGGCGGTGGTGCAGGCGGCAGCCCGAAGAGGTTCATCGGCCTGCCGCTTGGCAGAGAAGCGTCACAGCGATGCTCTTCCGGCTCCGGAAAACCACCGTCCGCGTTCCGTTCGGGGCCGGGGAAACAGTCGCCTTTTTCCGTGGGATCGTTTTCCCTTTCCCCGTCCCCTTCCTTTCCTGGTCATGTGCGCACGCCGTCACCGAGCGGAGAAAACGCAGGCCCGGCGGGCGTATCGGTGGAACCACGTGTTGTGCGCGAGGGTGTGTTGACAGTGCCTGTGGGGCGTTCGATATTCGGTGTCCAGCGCGCTGGAAGAGAAACCCCGCTTTTTGCGAACCCCCCCCAAGGAGCATGAGATGGGAACACCACTGGCACGCCGGACGGCGTCCGTCCTCCTCGGTCTGGCGACCGTCGCCGCCCTCGCCCCCGGGGCGGCCGCCGCCGACCCCGTGCGGGTCCTGGGCGGGACGGGGCCCTACGACGCCGAGTACGTCACCACCCTGCGCCTGCGCGACCACACCGTCTACCGGCCCGTGGACCTGCCCGAGGGTGAGCAACTGCCCATCGTGGCCTGGGGCAACGGCGCCTGCCGGGCCGACGGGACGTGGTTCGAGAACATCCTCACCGAGTTCGCCTCGCACGGTTTCCTGGTCATCGCCAACGGCCGCCCCGGCGGCTTCGGCAGCACCGACCCCGAGATGCTCACCGAGGCCGTCGACTGGGCGATCGAGGAGAACGACCGCCTGTTCAGCGAGTACCGGGGCCACATCGACACCGACAACATCGCCGTCATGGGCCAGTCCTGCGGCGGCCTGGAGACCTACGAGGTCGCCGACGACCAGCGCGTGGACACCACCGTGCTGTGGAACAGCGGCCTGCTGAGCGACCGCGACAACGACCTGCTGGAGGACCTGCACGCCCCCGTCGCCTACTTCACCGGCGGTCCCGGCGACATCGCCTACGAGAACGCCCTGGACGACTACGAGCGGCTGCCGCAGGGACTGCCCGCCTTCATCGGCCACCTCGACGTCGGCCACTACGGCACCTTCGCCGAGCCCAACGGCGGGGAGTACGGCCGTGTCGGCGTCGCCTGGCTGGAGTGGCAGCTCAAGGGCGACCAGCAGGCCCGGCAGGAGTTCGTCGGCGACGACTGCGGCCTGTGCTCCACCGAGTGGGACACCGACAGCAGGAACCTCGGCTAGGGGAGCGGACCGGCCCCGCGCTTCCGGACGGCCGACCGCCGTTCGGGAGCGCGCGTCCGAGGGAGCGTGAACGCCGTCGGAGCCGAGGACCGAGGTTTGACCGATGCGCGACCGGCCGTCGCGGACGCACACTTCGGGGACGGCACGACCGCACGGCACGACCGCACGGCACGACCGCACTGCACGGCCACACTGCGAAGGGACCGAACGTGAGCCACCCCCCACTGCGCGTCTACGACATCATGGCCTGCGACGTCTACTGGGACTTCGACGGAACGCCGCTGCCCAAGGAGCAGCACAAGTTCCTGGTCTCCTTCCACCCCACCCCCGGCGTGCCGACCCCCGAGCTCGTGGAGTCGATCACCGCCCGCGGCCCGGGCGGGTACGAGGTGGAGTTCACCAACCAGCGCTTCACCCCGGCCAACACCGACGGCCACATCTACGACCGGACGCTGGACTACTACTGGTACATGGTCAACCTGCCCACGGGTTTCCTCGCCGAGGGCGAGTACACGATCGAGGTGCGCGGCACCGACGGCGGCGTGCAGACCCGGTCGCGCCGTCAGGACGCTGGGGCGTCCCGGCGGCTGGTCGAGCACTACACCTCGCGACGGGACGCGCTGCTGGCCTCCTTCGCCCCCTCCGGCGGGGAGGAGCTCGCCGACGTGCCCGAGGTGGGTGGGCTGCACTGTTCCTGGCAGACCCTCGACCGGAGCGGGGGCCCGGACGCCTACTACATTCACCGGCTTGCCAGGGGATCCTCCGCCCGGGAGTTCGACACCCAGAACCTCACCTGGTGGGACAACATCTTCGTCCAGCGCATGCGGGGCATGCCCGATGCCGGGCTCAACCGGGGCGAGGTGCGGGTCGGCGCCGGTCTGGAGGCGGACACCGCCTACGCCTACTTCGTCGAGGTCACCGACGCCAACGTGCAGGGTGAGACGAACATCTGCGTCTTCCAGCCGCACCAGGTGTTCCGGACCCCGGCCGCCAGAGGAGCCACCGTGGGTGCGTGAACCGCCCGGGCCGGGTCCCGCCCGGCCCGGGTCTCCGAGCCCTCGTCCTCCCCCGGGTGAGCGGCGGGGTCCCGGCCGCCCCGCGCCCGGGGGCGCGGGTGTGGACCGGACCCGTCGGAGAGGCCGCCCCACACCCCCACGCTCAATCCTCCAGAGGGCGGCTGCTGAACGTCTCGGCCATCCGGGCCTCGGTGGCCCGCGCCAGACGAAGGGCGGTCCCCTCCTTCTCCGGCGCGGACTCGCCCTCCCGCGCCCCGAAGTAGTTGGCCAGGACCACGACGTTGTCCACGCGAAAGACCACGCTGGCATAGGCGTCGGGGGTGCCCTCGTCGGCCTCCTCGGGGTCCAGCAGCTCCATGGACAGCAGCACCGCCTCGTCCCCGACGTCCACCTCCTCGACGCGAACGGTCCGCTGGATCGCGTCGTCGGGGACCCCGTGCTCGACCTCCTGCCGGGCGTCGCGGCGCCATTCCTCCAGCTCCGCGGCGGTCTGGTCGTCGTGCGCCCGGCCTCCGGTCGGCTCGGGATAGATCTCGAACCAGACCCGGATCACCTCGGTCTCGACGGCGTCGTCGCAGCGCACGACCTCCTCCTGGAGGGCTCCCTCGGCCAGTTGGGCCTGTCGGTCGCGCTGTTGTTCGACTACCTCCCCGGCTTCGGGGAAGTCCGCCATGAACGCCGGGGTGAAGACCTCCTCGCAGGGGGCGATGGCGGTGAAGACCCGGTCGGTCTCCTCGGCGGGCTCGGTTGCGGGCGCGGGTGAGGGGTGCGCGCTCCCACCGGCGACGGCTTCGGTCCCGTCGGCGGAGCCGGGGTCGGTGCCGCGGACGACCAGCACCGCGGCGGTGACGGAGAGCAGGACGGTCAGGGCCAGGCCCGCTGTGACCGCGACGATCAGTGCTCTGTCCCCGTTCGGGCCTTGGGGGAGGGCGGGGGGAGGCGCGGGGGTCCGGCCGGGGCCGACGTGCTGCCACGGCGGGCCGTGCGGGGGGTGTTGGTGGGGAGGGTGGGGACCGTTCATGGATGCTTTCCGGTTTCCTGCGGACGCGATCTGCCTGTGGTAGCAGACCACACCCCGTGTGCCGGAGGTGACTGCACGGGTGGCCGGATGCGGCCTCGGGCACTGTGATGATGGTTGGCTATATTCACAACTTCTGTGTATGGTGAAAACACAGCGAAGCTCACTGGGTCTCGCGAGGGCGGAGTGTGTACTCACCTTCCTGCTCCCGCCCCTGCCCGCCGAGCGCATCCGCCCGGTGGGCGGCGCACATTCCGGCAGCGCCTCGTGCTGCCCCCTGCACACAGACCGGAGCACACCATGACCTCGCCCCAGCCGCCCTACGGCCCGCCGCCCCCGCCCGCCAACCCGGGCATGTCCACGGGAAAGAAGATCGGCCTCGGTTGCGGCGGATGCCTCGGAGTCCTCCTCTTCCTGCTCCTGCTCGGCGGGTGCATGGCCGCGCTGAGCGGGGACGACCTCGACAGCGGGGCCTCGGAGCCCGCCGCCACCCAGGAGGAGGCGGGCGGCGAGACCGCAGGGGAGGCCGCCGCGGAGGAGCCCGCCGAGGAGCCCGCCGCTGACGCACCGGCCGCGGAGGAGCAGGACGTCGTCCTGACGGCGGAAGTCACCGAGTTCACACCGAGCATCCTTCACGACGGCGGCGACTTCACGAGTGTGTACGTCACCGTCGAGAACAACAGCGGCGAGAACGTCGACGTCAACCCGCTCTACTTCGCGCTCGTCGCCGACGACGGCACCAAACACGACACCTCAGGCGGCCTGGGCGAGGACGAGAACCAGATCGACACCCTGACCCTGAGCCCCGGCCAGCGGGCCGAGGGCGTGGTCACCGCCGAGGGGGCCTTCACCCCCGCCAGCGTGGAGTTCGGCGGACCCCTCGGCCTGGGCGAGACCTACACCGCCGAGGTGGGGTAGCGGGCGGCCCGGACGGGGGCCGTCTCCAGCGGACCGCCGGTCGGAGAGCGAGTGGAACCGACCGGCGGTCCGCGCTTTTGTGCCCGACACCCGGCTCCCCTTCGCCCAGGAGCTCCCACCCGGGAAGTCGGCCGCGGTCACCGACGCACGGTCACGGCCCTTGTGCGCGGGTTCTGCCGGGGGCGGCGAGGGGCGACGCGGCCCGGGTGCAGGCGTCGAACACCGAACGAGGCGCCACCCTCCGCGCCACCGGTTCGTGGTCGCGGAGCCCGTGTCGCTCACGCGCGGCGGAGCGCGGAAACCGAGAATCGAAGGGCGCCGATCGGTCACCCTGTGTACGCGTGTGGGTGTGAAGGGTGTCTGTCGGTCCTGTCCGCGGCCTGTTCCGCCGCCCCGATCCGCCGAACGAGGGAGAATCCCTTCCATGCCCGCCGACCGCACGCCCACCGGGCGCCGACGCCCGGCACGGTCCGCCGCCGTGGTCCTCACCGCGGTGTTCACCGCGGCGCTCACCGCCGGGTTGACCGCCGCCGCACCGGTCGCATCCGCGCAGGAGCCGATCTGCACCTCCGAGTCGCACCCTGACCTCGCGCGACGGCTCGACGAAGGCATTCGGAAGCGGGCGGAGGAGCGGGAGGGGACGATCGCCGTGGGAGTCTCCGCGCACGGCGGCGACCTCACCTGCGAACTCGACCCCGACGCGGAGTTCGACGCGGCCAGCGTCG
Source organism: Nocardiopsis synnemataformans DSM 44143 (assembly GCA_000340945.1). Classification (GTDB taxonomy): domain Bacteria; phylum Actinomycetota; class Actinomycetes; order Streptosporangiales; family Streptosporangiaceae; genus Nocardiopsis; species Nocardiopsis synnemataformans. The sequence goes on from ANAW01000081.1 coordinate 29,257, forward strand.
GCAAGGTCGTCGTCCTCGGCGCGCTGCTGCGCACCGCCATGGACGAGGGCAGGGAACTCACCGCCGAGGAGAGGGACCTGGGGACCGCCATGATCACCGTCTCGGACAACGACGCGGCCACGGAGCTGCGCAACAGGGTCGGCCCCGAGCGCATCCAGCGGTTCCTCGACCTGGCGGGCATGGACGCCACGAAACCGGACCCCGAGGGCTACGTCGGGCTGATGGGGATCACCGTCTCCGACCAGCTCACCCTGCTCCGCCTGCTGCGCACCGACAACGACGTGCTCGGCCGGGAGGAGCGCGAGTTCGCGCGCGGTCTCATGGGCGACGTCGTCGGGGAACAGCGCTGGGGCGTGCCCTCGGGCGCGCCCGCCGACGCCGAGGTGTACCTGAAGAACGGGTGGCTGCCCCACACCGACACGAACCTCTGGCGGGTGCACAGCATCGGCGGTTTCCGCGGCACCCCGGTCGGCGACTACGACATGGTGGTCCTGACCGACGACAACGAAGGAATGCGGTACGGGGTGGACACCGTCGAGTCCGTGGCGGCCGAGGTGCACTCCGGCCTCACCGGCCAGGACGTCCGGGGCGGGAGGCCGCCGACCGGCCTGACACGGCCCCTCTCCTACGGCTCCGACGGTTCGGGCCGCGCCTGAGCCCGGGAGCCGGTCTCCTGCGGGCGGGAGCGCGGCGCGCGTGTCCGGCCCGGGCGGCCTCCGGCGTGATACCCGGGAGCCGATTCCGGCCGGGGTACGGGTGCGGCCCCGGAACCCGACCGGCTTCGGGCCCGTCGCCGCCCGGGGGCGCCGGAGGCCACAATGGAAGGCATGTCGCAGCGCAGAACCCGCCACCGCACGTCCCCGCCACAGCCCTCGGCCGACCCCGAGGCGCCCTGCCCCTGCGGCGGTCCCTCGGCCTACCGGGACTGCTGCGGCCGTCTGCACAGCGGCCAGGCCACGGCGTCCACCGCCGAACAGCTCATGCGCTCGCGCTACAGCGCCTTCGCGGTCGGCGACCGCGACCACCTCCTGCGGACCTGGCACCCGAGCACCAGGCCGCGGCGTCTGGACCTGGACCCCGGCACCGCGTGTGTGCGCCTGGAGGTCCTGTCCACCACCGGGGGCACCCCGTTCCACAACGAGGGCACGGTCGCCTTCCGCGCGTCGTACCGGGAGGGCGGCCGCGAGGAGGCGCTCGTCGAGAACAGCCGCTTCGTGCGCCACGAGGGCGCCTGGGTCTACCTCGACGCGCTCGCGGACTGAGGGCGCTCCTGACGGCGGCGGCGTGCGGTGAACAGCGTTAGGTGCGGGTGAGGTCACACTCTGTCCCCCCGACACGATAGGAAGGGAGCGCGCAACCGACCGAACGCACCCACACGGACACGGAGCCCCCACATGACTCCCCAACCTCCCGGCCCCCTGGAACAGGGCGAAATCCTCCAGGAACTCGCCGGGCGACTGGTCGCGGTCGTCCCGGAGGGCTGGCAGCAGCTCACCTACCTGGCCAGGGTGATCGGCGCCCACCGCAGCGACATGCTCGCCGTCCAGGAGGCGGACGGCCAGGTCCGGCAGCTGGAGGTGCCCGCCGGCGTCGACGACCTGGTCGACGTGCTCAAGCGGTCCGGGTTCCAGGAGGGCGGGGGCACCTGGCTCTCCGTGGTCCTCTCGGTCCACCACTCGCACCAGTTCAACGTCGAGTACAACCACGACACCGAGCCCGACCTGCCGCCCGGGACGAGCCCGATCATCTACGCCCAGGAGCTGGAGCGCTTCCCGCGCTCGCACGACCGGATCCCGGACTGGCTCGGCGCCCGACTGGAGCAGGCGCGCGAACTGGAGCCCGAGCGGATACGCGAGGAGTTCGGCGCGGCCCTGGTGCGGGCGTGCGAGCGGGAGGGGCTGCGCGCCGACTTCCTGCCGCCGACCCGTCTGCGAGTATCCGACTCCGGGGGCACGGTCCTCATGGAGGCCGACATGAGGGACACCTTCGACCAGGCCGCCATCGCCACGGACGAGCAGCGGACCGACCTGGCCGCCCACTTCGCGGGCTTCATGGCCCGCGCCGCGCGGGAGCAGGCCGCCAGCGGGTCCTCCGCCGATGCGTCCTCCGCCGGTACACAGAACGCGGACCCCGCCGACAGCGCCCCGGCAGCGGACCCGGCCGGCGCCCCCTCCCCGGCGGACCCCGACGACACGGTGGCCGCCTCCCTGCAGGCTGCCTTCGCCGAGGCCGGGGTGAGCGCCGCCTTCCAGGGCGCCGACACACTCGTCGTGACACTGCCCGACGGCAACCACGCCAGCGCCGACATCAGCGGACTGCGCGCCGCCCTGAGCGGGGCCACCCCCGAGCAGATCGCGCACAACACCGCCCAGTTCGCGCGCACGTCCGTCGAGCAGTTGAGCCAGGCCACCGGGCCGGGCGGCGGCGACACCGACGGACGGCTCCGGGTGCGCCTCTACCCCGGCTCCGCGTTTCCCGAGGGGGTGCTGGAGTCCCTCCTGACCCGCGAGGTCGCCCCCGGGCTGTGGCAGACCGTCGTCGTGGACGCCTCCGACTCGCTGAGGCCGCTGCCCCGGCAGGTGCACGAGCGCTCCGGCCGTCCCGACGGCGAGGTCTTCGCCGAGGCGGTGGCCGGCTCCGTGGCCGAGACCGTCGAGGTCAGCGAGCACGAGGTCAACGGGGCGCACATCGTGCACATCGGCGGCCAGCACCCCTACGTGGCGGCGCACGTGCACGCCCTCGACCGCTACCTCGGCGACCTGCCGCACGGCGCGCTCGTGGCCTTCCCCGTTCCCGAGGTGCTCCTGGCCCACCCCCTGGGTCAGGGCCACCCGATCGCCGCCATGGACCACATGCAGCAGATCGTCGAGCGGTTCACCGCCGACGGCGACAAGCCCGTCAGCGCCCAGCTCTACTGGTGGCACCCCGCTTCGCGCTCGCGCGAGCAGGGCACGCCGCCCGACCTGCGCCCCGTGGGGGCCAGGATCGACCACGAGAACAGGTCGGTCACGCTGTTGACCTCCGACGAGGAGTTCGGGACCATGCTCAACTCCCTGGGCGGGTAGCTGGCCGGGTAGACCGGGGGAGCCGTCGCGTCGGCGGCTCCCCCGACGCCCCTGCGCGCCCGCGGCACCGGTCCGCCGTCAGAAAGGACAGGTCCCCTCATGCCCGACGCTTCGTCCCGCGTCCCGCGGCCCCGCTCGGTGCCGCCCCGAACCCTGTGGGACCGTCCGGTACCGTTCCGGCCCTCGCTGTCGCGCTCGGCCGCGTCCCACCCGGTCCGGCCCCGCTCTGTCCCGTTCCGCGCGCTCGCCGCCCTCAGCGGCGCGGTCCTCACGGTCGGGCTGTGCGCCTGCGCCCCCGAGGCCCCGCCCGAGCAGCCCGTCGACCGCGTCCTGCTCTCACCCACCGCCGACCCCAGCACCTCCCAGACCGTGACCTGGCGCGCCGCCGGGGCCGAGGAGGCCTTCCTGGAGATCGGTCCCGAGGACGGCTCCGCGGAGCCCGCCCGGGTCCAGGGCCAGGCCACCGGAGGAGAGGAGCCCGGCTCCACCTTCGCGGCCACGGCCACCGGCCTGGAACCGGACACCGCCTACCGCTACCGGATCGGGGAGAGCGGTGGAGGCGGCGAGGCCAGCGGAGGCGGCGACGGCGGCGAGGGCGGCGGCACAGGGGGAGCGGTGAGCGACTGGCGCACCTTCACCACCGCCGCCGAGAGGGCCGAGCCCTTCAGCTTCCTGTACTTCGGCGACATCCAGAACGACATCACCGACGAGGCCGCCCCCGTCATCAGGGCCGGACTGGAGGCCGCACCCGACGCCGAGCTGGCCGTGCACTCCGGCGACCTGGTCAACTCGGCCGACAGCGGCTCCGAATGGGACGAGTGGTTCGACGCCTTCGGCCCGGCCACCGGGAGCATGAACCACGTGGCCACGCCCGGCAACCACGAGTACGACGACGGGCTGAGCGAACACTGGGTCCCGCAGTTCCCCGGCGCGGGCAACGGCCCCGACCAGGGCGCCGACATGGCCGAGACGGTCTACCACACCGACTACCAGGGCGTGCGGTTCGTGGTGCTCAACTCCAACTACCGCGAGGTGCCCCAGGACGAGGCCGGGCAGTGGCTGGACACGCAGCGGCGGTGGCTGGAACGGGTGCTGGCCGACAACCCCCACGAGTGGACCGTGGTCACCTTCCACCACCCGGTCTTCTCCGCCGACCCCGACCGCGACAACGAGCCGCTGCGCGAGGCGTGGCTGCCGGTGCTGGAGGAGTACGACGTGGACCTGGTCCTCCAGGGACACGACCACTCCTACACCCGCGGCAACATGACCGAGCACCGGAGCGGCGACCCCGACACGCACACCGGACCGGTCTACGTGGTCGCGGTGACCGGACCCAAGACGTACGACGCGGCCGAGGACAACTGGACCGACAACGGCGCCGAGGTGCGCGTGCAGCGCACCGACACCCAGACCTTCCAGACGGTCTCGGTGGACGGCGACACCCTGGAGTACCGGTCCCGCGCCGCCGACGGCCAGGTCGTGGACTCCTTCACCATCGTCAAGGACGGGGACGGCAGGCGCGTCACCGACGGTTCCTGACCCGCGGTTCCCGTCGCGCGCGCCTTCCGGACGGCCGGCGCCTCTCGGCTACGGCCGAGGAGAGCGCCGAGGGGTCGGGTCGCGGACGGCTCCCGGCGCGGTTCGACGCTCAGGGGCCGCCGCGCGTACGGCGGGCCGGTGCCCCTACTCCTGGATGTCGCGCTCCCGCTGGTCACCTTCCAGCGGTCCTACCGCTTCTCGCCCTGCATCCTGCCCGACGGCGAGGCGGTTACCTCGGCCTCGACCCCGCGGTTCTACGAGCGGGACGGGATCGAGGCGCCGCTGAACGCCGCCTGATTCGAGGCCGACGAGGCCTTGGACGTGCCGGACCGGCCGGGCCTCGAACCGGCCTTCGTGGCCCGCGGTCCCTGACGCGGAGTCAGGAAACGCCGCGGAAGAAGGCGCGGATGTCGTCCGCGAGCAGCTTCGTCTCCTCCATCGCGGGGAAGTGACCGCCCTCGGTGAACTCGCTCCAGTGACCGATCGCCTTCTGCGGGTCCACCGCGCGGCGCATGAGCGGGTGGGTGTCGAACACGGCCCACCCGGACGGCACGCCGGAGGCCATGACCAGGTCGATTCCGGAGTGCGCGGACTCGTAGTAGAACTGCGCGCTCGACGCGCCGCTGCGGGTGAACCAGTACAGGCTGATGTTCGTGAGGAGCTGGTCGCGGTCGACCGTCTCGTCCGGCGTCCGGTAGGCGCCGTCGGCCCTGGTCTTGAACTTCTCGGCGATCCACGCGAGCTGACCGACCGGCGAGTCGGTGAGCGCCGCGCCGATTGTGTCGGGGCGGTGGTCCTGCATCGCCAGATACCCGCGCTCGGCCGCGGCCTCGGCGCGCACCGCCTCGATCTGGGCCGTCTCGTCATCGGACAGACCGTCGGGGTAGGGGAACTTGTCGCCGAGCAACCCGAGCCACCGGGGGTCGCTGCCGATGTGCGTGCCGATGACGCGCTCCGGGTGGAGCGCCGCGAGGCGGCCGGTGGTGCCCGCACCGATGTCGGTGCCGTGGGCCGCGAACCTCTCGTAGCCCAGACGCGTCATGATCTCGGCGTAGGCCTCTGTCGTCCGCGCCAGCTCCCAGCCGGTCCCTGACAGCGGGGTGGAGAACCCGAAGCCGGGCAACGACGGGACGACCACGTGGAACTCATCGGTCAGCAGCGGGATGAGCCGCTGGTATTCGACGAACGAGCCAGGCCAGCCGTGGTTCAGGATCAGCGGGGTGGCCTCCGGGTTCGCCGACCGCGTGTGGACGACGTGGAACGTCTGGCCGTCGACGACCGTCGTGAACTGTCCGTACTCGTTGAGCCTCTCCTCCTGCGCACGCCAGTCGAACCCGTCGCGCCAGTACTCGGCGAGCTCCTTCAGGTACGCCAGCGGGATGCCGCGGCTGAAGTCGGTGCGGTCTTCTCGGCCCGGCACGGGGACCGGCCAGCGCGTGTGTGCCAGCCGGTTGCGCAGGTCGTCGATGTCGGCCTGCGGGATGTCGATGCGGAACGGTGTGAGTGCGTTGTTCTCGTCCATGACACCGACGTTTCCAGGCAATGCGGCAGGTGAGCTTCCGCGATTGCCGAAATGATGGGGAACATGTTGAAGACCTCGGCCCGCCTGCTCGAACTGCTGTCCTTGCTCCAGCTCAAGCGCGACTGGACGAGTTCGGAGCTCGCCGGCCGGCTTCGTGTGAGCACGAGGACCGTGCGCGCCGACATCGGCAAGCTGCGGTCGCTCGGCTATCCCGTGGACGCGCGCCCCGGTGTCGCGGGCGGGTACCGGCTGGCCGCCGGGACGGCGATGCCCCCACTGCTGCTCGACGACGACGAGGCCGTCGCCGTCGCGGTCGGACTGGGTGCGGTCGCGACCCAGAGGCTCGGCGTCGAGGAGACATCGCTCACCGCGCTCGCGAAGCTGGAGCAGGTGCTGCCCTCGCGCCTGCGTCGGCGCGTCGAGGCGGTACGCGAGGCGACGAGCGTCGTTCCGGGGACTGAACCGCCGCTCGACCTCTCGGTTCTCGGCGCGGTCGCTGCCGCGATCCGCGGCCGCGAACGGCTCCGGTTCGGATACACGAAGCCCGGGGGCAGCGAAGGGGCCCGCCACACCGAACCGCAGCGGCTGGTGAGCTGGGGACCGCTCTGGTACCTGCTCGCGTGGGATCTCGACCGTGACGACTGGCGGATCTTCCGCGTCGACCGCATGGTTTCGCACGCACCGACGGGTGCGCGGTTCCAGCCGCGCGTGATCCCGGGGGACGATGCCGTCGAGTACGTCGTCGGACGCGTCAGCAAGGCGGCCTGGAAGTACCGCGCCCGGGTACTCGTGCACGCCCCCGCCGCCAGGGTCGCCGCGAAGATCCCCGTCCCGGTCGATATCGAGGTGGTCGACGAGACCACGTGCCGTGTCGAGCTGGGTTCCGACGACCCGGACCGGCTCGCGCTGTGGATGACACAGCTCGACGTCGACATCGAGGTGATCGACGGAGACGAGCTCGCGGCGGCGTTCGACCGCCTCGCGACGAGGTTCCGCCGCGCGGCCGGTGGCGCGTCCACGACGTGAGCCCGGCCGTCGGTCATTTGACGACGTCGTCGAGGTCCGGCGGCCGGTATCCGGGGCCTTGGGGCACCTTGCCGTCGGCCCGGCGCGGGACTCGGCCGTCCGCGCCCCGCTTGCTCATGCCGGACCGATGGACCCCGGGTGGTTTCCAGGATCTGTTGCGATGCCCTGTCCAAAGGAGCGGGCCGGTGCCCCCGCGACAGTCAGGAGGAGGTCTCCCACCGCCCGGCGACCAGGTCGACGGCCTGGTCGGCCAACTCCTCGCCCCACCCCTGGAACTCCAGCAGGGCCTCCCGGAACCGCGCCACCTTCTGGAAGAGCTCCCCGTGCCGCCTCTGCTCCTCCACGGGCAGCACCGGAAGCCGCATCCGGGACGGGTCGATCCGCAGGTGGCCCCGCATGCTGCTGCTCATCCGGGTGATGTTCTGGCTCTCCCCGGAGCTGGTGACGAACCCCGCCAGGAACCACGGGTCGACCGCGCCCGGGTTCGTGCGCACCACGTACAGGCCGCCGCCCGGGTAGGCGCCCGCGTCGTCCCCGGTCGCCACCCGCGCGGCGGGCCTCGGCGCCACCGCCGGGATGAGGACGTCGCCCTCCTGGATCGGGGGGTTGCGCATCGGGTCGGCGTCCACCTCCTCCGTGCGCGAGGCCCCCGCCCCCCGCGCCACGTCCTCACCGGTGACCACCCTGGCGCTGACACGCGGGCCCGCCTCCTCCGCCGAACGCCGGGGAACGGGCCGCCGGATCGTCACCGACCCGGCCCGGGCCAGTTCGCCGAGCGTGACCACCCCGACCGCCCCGCCGCCGGGCTCGACCCCAGGCGCCTCGGGCAGGAGCGTGCGCAGTGTGCGCAGCGCCCCCTCCACGCGTGTGCGCCGCTCGGTGAACAGGTCCAAATCCCCCGCCGCGGCGCGCGGAACCGGGAGGCGCGTGCGGGGGGTCAGGTCGACGTCCTCGTCCAGCAGGTCGACCACCTCCAGCCTCCGCGCCACCCCCGGGTGCTCGTCGAAGCCCTCCGGGTCGGCCAGGTACTCCCGCCAGAGCCGGTCGATCCGGTCGAGGACCTCGCCCGGAGGGGAGGTCTGCCCCGGCTCGTGCGGGGCGGTGTCCACGAGCAGCACGGGAGCGGGAACCGCGTTCTGCTCCGGACGGCGCAGCACCCACAGTTGGAGGGGAACGGCGTAGTGGGCCGCGAACCCGGGCGGGAGCGAGACCACCGCACGGAAGGCGCCCGCGCGCAGCAGCGACCGCCGGATGCGCCGCCCCGAGGGGCGCTGGGCGGCGCCCGGGGGCATGAGCACGACCGCCGAGCCGCCCGGGCGGACCAGGGACAGGCAGTGCTGGACCCAGGCCAGGTCGGATTCCAGGCGCGGGGGGACCCCGTGGGTCCACCGGGGGTCCTCCGCGAGTTCCTCGTTGCCCCAGTTGCGCTCGCCGAACGGCGGGGCGCACACGACCGCGTCCGCGCCGTCCGCGCCGTCCGGTGTGGTCGGGGCGAACGCGGGAAGGCGCAGGGCGTCGGCCACCCGCAGGTCCGTCTTCTCGGACAGGGCCCCGGCGAAGGCCAGGCGCAGGGCGGCCAGCCACACCGAGGTGGCGTCCCGGTCCTGCCCCAGCAGGGCGCGCCGCCCGCCGCGCGCGGCGGCGAGCAGCAGCCCGCCCCGCCCGCAGGCGGGGTCGGCCACGGTGCCGGCGGGGCCGTCCCCGTTCCCGGTGGTGTTCCCCTCCGCGGCCACGGCGTTTCCGCTGCCGTTCCCCTCTGCGGACCGGGTGTTCCTGACTCCGCTTCCGGTGTTCTCGTCCCCGCTGTCTTCGGAGCCGGTTCCGGTGTCCCCGGCCCCGTCGCCGTTCCCGGCCCCGACTCCGGCCAGACCCACCATGAGGTCGGCCAGCTCGGGCGGGACCGTGTGCGATCCGGAGGGGGAGCGCTGGTCCAGGCGGCTGAGCAGGCGTTCGAAGGCGGTCCGCGGGCCGCTCTCCCGCGCGGCGCGCACCGCCGCGTCGGCCAACGGACCCAGCTGGGCGTCCGGAACGGGTTCGGGGCGGCGCTCGGACAGAGCGGCCAGCCCCGCGCCTTCGAGGAGATCCTCGAAACTCCACCACGCGTGCACCGCCAGCGCCGGTCCGTCCTGCTCCCCGGCTTCCCCGGCGCCGCGCTCCCCGGCCTCGGGGTCGCGGCTCAGGTGCCACAGCAGCACCCCGGCCTGGACGAGCACCGCGTCGACGGGGACGGAGGCGCGCAGGGAGTCGAGCGCCTGCCACAGGCGCTGGTCGGGGTCGATGCTCGGGACCTGGCGGTGGGTGGACAGCCACTCCTCCACCTGCCCCAGGTCGAACCGGGGGCTGCGGTCGGTGCCCCCCACCGGCCTGGGGAAGTCGTCGTGGCGGCGCCGCCAGTTGCTCACCGCAGTCGGCTTCACGCCCGCGATCCTGGCGATGTCGGCCGAGCTCACCTCCACCTCACCGGTGCCCATGGTTCCCTACCCATCCGGGACGACAACAGATCGGTCACGACTATACACACGCGTCAGGTGAAAACCCTGTTCGCAAGCTTCTGATCTGGGGGTCCGTGGTGGTTGGGTTCCTTCACAGGGGAACGGGTGTACGCGGAGAAGGAGCGGGTAGCCGTGTCCAGTATCCGGTTGGATGGGCGCAATGTCCCGAGCGTGTCGGTGTTCCGGCGCTGCGGGCCCCTCCGAAGCGGACCGAACGGGCGACCTCTGGGGGAGTGGGCGGATGTTGGAATGGTGGGAGGCCGCACTCCGGCTCGGCTGCGCGTTCGGACTGGGCGCGCTGGTCGGCGTCGAACGCCAGTGGCGGGCGCGCATGGCGGGCCTGCGCACCAACGCGCTCGTCGCCGTGGGGTCGGCGCTGTTCGTCCTGTTGGCCGCCTACGCCGTCGACGAGGTCAGCCCCACTCGTGTCGCGGCCCAGGTGGTCTCGGGCATCGGCTTCCTCGGCGCGGGCGTCATCCTGCGCGACGGCATCAACATCCGCGGCATCAACACGGCCGCGACGATCTGGTGCGCCGCAGCCGTGGGCGTCCTGGCCGGAAGCGGCGTCTACCTGGTCGCGGCGATGGGCGCTGTGGCGGTGGTGGCCGCCAACGTCCTGCTGCGCCCGGTGGCCCGGCGGTTGCAGAAGAGCTCTCCCGTCAACTCCAAGGACAACGAGACCGTCTACCGGATCCGGATCGTGTGCACGGACGCCCACGACCCCCACGTACGGGCCCTGCTGCTCCAGGCGCTGTCCGAGACCGAGTTCACACTGCGTTCCCTGGACTGCCGCCACCTGGACGAGGACGAGGACCTGGTGTCCGTGTACGCCGACATCTTCGCGGGCGCACGCCAGGACGAGGCCGTGGAGCAGCTGGTCAGGAGGCTCAGTCTTGAGCCGGAGGTCTCGTCCGTGCGCTGGCAGGAGCTGGACGAGGACGCGGAGTGAGGGCGGCCCTGGCCGCTCCGCGGCGGAGTTCTCCGAACAGGGCGGGCCGCCTGCCGGGTCCGGGTGGAGGCCGGAGCCGAGGACCCCCGGTTCCAGCCTCGCCCCCGGCCGCTGGAGCGCAACCAGAGGTGCGGGTGTGTGGTTCAGCCGTAGGTACAAGAAGTGCTGCGGCTTTCCGGCTCACCGCCATCCGGCTGGGACCAGGGTTCCAGCCGGCCGGGTGACCGGGGGGCATCGGTTCGGGAAACGGGTCATCCGGTGCGTCAGCGGCTTCTACGCTGGTGGCCATGAACACCCACGGCCCTGCTGACGACGCACCCCTGATGGCCGCGCTTCGGGAACTGGACCTGCCCGGCCGCGTCCTGAAGGAGCTGAACGCCTACCCCGACGCCACCGGCGAGGTCCTCATGGACTCCGCCGTGGAACTGCGCCGTGCGGGGCGCGGCGACCAGGCCCGCCGCCTGTTGGAGACCGTGCGCGAGCACCCTCCCACCTCGGAGGACGGCCAGTACGCCTCCGTCGAACTGGCCGACCTCCTGCGCAAGAGCCAGGACCCGCAGGACAGGGCCGAGGCTGAGCGGGTCACCTCCGAGCTGCTGCGCCCCGGCTGCCTGGGCGAGGGACCCGCCGATCTGCTCGGTGAGGACCTGCGGGAGCTGGAGCGCTGGGACGAGGCGCTGCGCTGCTTCAACATCGCCGCCCGGCAACTGCTCGCCGAGCCGCCGGAGAACCTCACGGACGAGGACGACCTCTCCCTGTCCCCGCTCGTCAACCGTCTGCTGGCGCGGATGAAGCTGGGCCTGCCACACGACGGCCACGACGAGGTGGCCCTGGTCGTGGCCGAACGGCAGGCGGAGGGCGCACTGGGACTGCCCTACGAAGAGGAGGGCTGGCCGGAGGAGGACGGCCCGGACCGGGAGGTGGAGGCGCTCTACTCCCGTGAGACCTTCGACGGGGCCCGTAGCCGGGGACTGCTCACGGGAGAGGCCGCCGAGCACGGCGCCGACGCCTACTACCGCGCAACCGAACGGAGCCTGCGGGAGCGGGACCGCGAACACCCCGGAACGCCGCGGAGCGTGGTGCTGCACGGCGTGGAGGAGATCGCGGAGTTCGCCGAACGCTCAGGCCTGGACCCGGCGGACAACGACACCGTCCGGGCCTGGGCGGACCTGGAGCTCGCCGTAGACGACCCGAGGCTGCGGTCGTGGCCGCCCGGACGCAACGAGCCCTGCTGGTGCGGCTCGGGGCGCAAGTACAAGAAGTGCTGCGGTTCACCGTCCAACCGGTGACCTGCGCCGCCTCCGACGCCGATATCGCCTTTCGGAGCAGGTGGTAGTGACCGTTGCTGACGGTGGTGTGGATCCCACAGCGACACGTCCCCGTCTCTCGGACCGCTCCCACCGAGTCGCCGCTCCGGCGACCGGCATGCGCTCCCGCCGCACCCGCCGACCACGCCTGTGGACAACCACGGACAGGGCACGGGGTTCTCTGCCACCATCTGTGGAATGGAACTCCGGTCTCAGCACGTTCGTGCGCTCGTCGGTTCCGCGGATGCGCGGACCGTGGACCTGTGCGTGCGCGGCGGTGCGGTCACGGCCGTGTACCGTCCCGTCGCGGAACAGGGCAGGCTCCGCGCGGGCGGCAGGGTGCTCGGTTCGCGCCTGGGGCTCTACCAGGTGCTTCAGGCGCTTCCCCTGGGGGAGTGGGTTCCGGTTGACGCCTTGACCGAACGCGAACAGCGCATCCTCCCCGCACTTCCCGCGTGGACGCGGTCACGCAAGAGCGGGCGGGTTCTTCGGATCGCGGACACCCCCGTGCGGCTGGATCTGCTCGTCACCCGGGGGGAGAGGTGGCTCGACGCACTCGACCGGGCCTGCGTGCTCGGCCCCGTCGCGCCACGCACGGCGGTGTGCTCACCGCTCGGTGAGGACCGGGAGCGGGCGTGCTGGGAGGCGGACTTCTACGGGGTTGGGCTGGCGGAGCTCGACGGCGATGGGGTGAGGGTTCTGGTGAAGCCTCGTACGGAGGTCCCCGAATCCGCCGCAGCGCTTCACTGGCGTCTCGCCGAGTGCGTTCACCGGGCCGTGGAGGAGCGAAATCCCTCGTTCCTGTCCTCCGCCCAGTAGCGCAGCGCGTCCGAGGCCGTGAACGTGTTCTGTCTGGGGGAGATCGCCCTGTTGTGCCACTCGTATTCGAGATGGGCACGTTGACACATTCCCCGCCACCGCGCCCTCATGCCCTCGTGGGAGTGCTCGGAGCGCAGCTCCCTCCACCACCGGGACCAGAGCGCCATGTTGTGGGCGTGGGCCCCTTCCATGTCGGAGGTGTCCTGGAAGTCGGTGAGGGGCCTGCCCACCTCACCGTTGTTGCGTGCCTCGCCCCATTCGACGCAGGGCAGGCAGTCACATGGTCGGGAGCCCCGCAGCCGTTCGGCGAGGGTGGAGCCGTGGAAGTAGCCCATCAGGGCGGGCATGATGACGTCGGGGCTGGACTTCGGTCCCGGTCCGCCGCCCTGCTTCCCCGGGGGAACCGCGTGGCGGACCGATGCGGTGTCACCGATGGAGGCGAACGCCGCCCCGTGCGCCATCGCGTCCAGTGCGGTCAGATCGGTCCTGAGCAGCGCGGTCCCCGGGCAGGCGTGGAGGACCTCCCGCAGTGCCCTTGCCCTGATCGCCGAGCCCACCGGGTTCCCGCTGTCACCGAGGATCAGTGCCTTGGACGCACGCACACGCCGCAGGGAGGCGATGAGGTGCCTTCGGCGGTCGGTGAGCCATCGCGCGTCGACGGGTACCGCGAAGACCACGCCCCGCATGTTCGTCCCGTTCGCCTGTCTGACGGCCTCGTCCAGGGCCCGCCCTCCCGCGTCGTCACACCGTAGGTAACGGGTGGGGGTCAGGATCAGGTCGACGGGGTTCGACGCCAGGTGTTCGAGAGTCGCTCCGACGCCTGTCCGCCGTGTGTCGATGCGGAGCTGCCGTTCGAGCGCGAAGGGTTCCTCGGGGGTCGCGTGGAAGTCCTCGTATGCCGAGGGATCCAGGACCACGGGGCAGCCAGGACCCTTTTTTCTGGCGAATTCCTTGGCCTTGTCCTGTGCGTTCTTTCCGGAGAAGACCACACCTCCGGAATCGGCGGAAACCCTGTCCAGCGGTGCGTTGGCCGTGCCCTTGACATGCAGCAGGATCCGGCCGCGTACGGCGGCGAGAGGATCGGGTGGAGCGTAACTGGCGGATGGGGACGGCCCGGGGGAACGGGGCACCGCTTCACCTCGTGGTTCCGCGTCGGCGTTCGCCTACTTTTCTGCCCGGCGCCTGTTCGCCGAACCCCACATGGCCGGTTGAGGCCACCGAACGTGTGCATGTTGTGGCTGTTGTTTTTCCTGAGGTGTTCGCGTGGTCGAAACCGAGGTTGCGGCCAGGACCGCGCCTCGGCTGCCGCTCTTCGGGCAGGGCTGTCGAGAGCACCGGACAGAGGGCGACGCGTCCATCGAATAGGGGAAAATTCAGGATTGTCATATTGGGAAATAATATGCCGATATGTCACTGTGGCTTTCCCTTTCCTTGTTCGTTTCATGCGTCGTACTCGCGTCCTGTGTCGGCCACTTTTGTGGGCATACGCCTCTTGCTGGGGTCGGCGCGGCCGGTCAAGGATTGCAGGTATGGCCAAGAAGAAAGCGCGCAGCCCCTGGCGCTACTGGGGTGTGGCAATCATTGTTTTTGCCCTTTTTGGATGGTTTTTGCCTGAAGTAGGACCGATGTGGATCGCGGTCGCCTCCGCGGTCTCGGTCCTCTACGTCTTCTTCCAGATGCCGCTGCCGTGCGGTGCCTGGAACCGTGGCGAGAAGACGCGGTGCCGTAACAACTCCCCGGGGCTACTGCCCGGGTGTCACATCGAGCAGCACCGGTGGCAGACGGCGAAACTGATGGTGCGCACGGGCGGTTGGGGAGAGCTCCGAACCAAGGTCTTCGCCAGCTGGAAGAGGGCCCTCCCCGCCGTTATTTCGGCCGCCACCATCGTGTCCGGGGTCGCTGCGGTCGCCCAGCTCGCCGTCGCCGTGGCCGTCGCCTGAGGGAGCGTGCGTTCTCCGCGCTCCGCCCTGGGAACCCGCCAGCAGCATCCGTACCGGTGGTGGCCGGAGCTGGCCACCACCGTGCCCGGTCGGATACGACCGGTGAGAATCGCCCTGGCGGTCACAGCCTTAGGGAAGAGGAGAGTCGCGAGCGTGGACAGGCACGGCTTCGGAGGACTGGTCACCGACGAACAGTGGGAGCGGTTGACCGCGTCGGCGGTGACGCGGAGGTTCGCCCAGGGTGAGGCGCTCCTGCGGCAGGGCGAGGTCGGCGGAGGGGTGCACCTCATGCTGAAAGGCCGTGCCAAGGTGGTCTCCATCAGGGCTGACGGCTCCTGCGTCCCTCTGGCCTTCCGTACCCGCGGAGAGATGCTGGGAGAATCCGTCCTTGCCGGGGCGGAACGCCCCAGGAACGCCACGGTGACGGCCCTGTGCCCGAGCAGCACCGCCTTCCTTCCCGCGGACCGCTTCCGCCGGGTCGTCGACGAACTCGATCTGGGGTCCGTGCTGTGGCACAGCGCCCTCATGCGTCAGGACGAGGGCGACCGCATCAGGGTGCGGCAGGCGGCCCTTTCCGCCGAACGCAGGCTGCCCGCCGTCCTACTCCACCTCGCCTCGGTGATGGGGGAACCCATGCCCGCACCCGTGTCCGAGGACGGTGCACCCGCCGCGCGCGGCTGCCTGCTGCGGATCCCCCTGGCCCAACGCGAGATCGCCGGGTTCGCGAGCATGTCGCGCACCTCCGCGCACAATGCTTACACCTCCCTGCGGGAACGCGGCGTCATCCGCACCGGGCGGCAATACGTGGCGATCCTCGACCTAGCAGCGTTGGAGGCCCTGGCCGGAGAAGACGAAACGGTGTGACGGCGAGCACTTTCCGTTGCCTGTGTTCAGAACTGAACACCACGGGACGCGTGCGCTGGGGAGTGTGGTCCCGTCCGGCCCGAGAGAAGGCCCCACACCCCCAGGAGTCCCCGGTGGAGATCGACCTGTCCCGTATCGGCAAGAGTGCGCCCCTTCCGCCCTACCGTGCCGTGTTGGCGGTGGACATGGAGAAGTTCAGCGCCAGCAGCGCCCGCCACCAGCAGTCCATCGGCCGGCTGATACCGCAGGTGCTGGAGGAGGCGTTCACCCGCGCCGACATGCTCCCCGTGTGGAAGGACGCGCGCTTTCCCCGGCACAGCGGCGACGGCTACGTCATGGGAGCCGAACCCGAGCACCTGCCCTATCTCATCAGCCCCTTCCTGGAGGAGTTGCAGAAGGTCCTGGAACGGGCCCAGCCCTACCTGGCCGCACTCGACCGCAACCTGCGCATGCGACTGCGCGCCAGCATCGACGTCGGCCCCCTGCCCGACACCGGCGACGGCAGCGGCATCGACGCCATGGGGGAGGCGATGATCA
Organism: Nocardiopsis synnemataformans DSM 44143; assembly: GCA_000340945.1. Classification (GTDB taxonomy): domain Bacteria; phylum Actinomycetota; class Actinomycetes; order Streptosporangiales; family Streptosporangiaceae; genus Nocardiopsis; species Nocardiopsis synnemataformans. The sequence continues at coordinate 45,317 of ANAW01000081.1, forward strand.
GCACCCACCGCTTGCTCGACTCCGAGCCCGTCCGACGCGAACTGGAGACCTCTGACCCGGACACCACCCTGCTGGCCACCATCATCTCCCGCCGCGTCTACGAGGACGTGGTGCTGGGTGACTTCGCCCCCGTCCGCGCCAGCCGCTGGCGGCCCGTGCACGCGTCCGTGCCCTCCAAGGACTTCCAGGCCGAGGGCTACCTGTTCGTGCCTACCCCTTCCTGGGGCCCCGAGGGCCGTGCGTCGGCCGAGGCGACCGCCGCACCCGAACGGGACCGTCCGGCCAAGCCGGCCCCCGCCGCTTCCGGCGGTACCACCCACACCACGGGCAACAACGTCGGCCACAACGACCGCGGTCAGGTCGTCCAGGCAGGGACGGTCAACGGCGGTGTGAGCTTCGGGGGTGTGGCCGATGAGCACTGACGAGGGCGAGCAGAAGGAAAGTCCGCCGGAGGACGGTGACAACCCACCTCCGGAGAAGGACCCGCCGCCCAAGGGCGAGGAGGAGGGGAGCGCTCAGAGAAAGTCGCCCTGGGGAAACAAGATCCGAAGGAACCAGGGGCAGGCGGTCAACGCCGCGCGCATCGACGGAGGTGTCCACTACCACGAACACATCGGGGAGGGGGCCACACGGCGCCTTCGCCACGCGGCCAGGGTCTCCGAGGAACGAGTGAAGGAGATACGCGACACCTTCTGTCCCAGTGACGCCGGAAAGTACGCACTCTTCCAGGACGAACTACGATCGCACGGTACAGGGGTCATCACGGGAAAACCCGGGACCGGTCGTGCCTTCACCGCCGTGCACGCCCTGGTCACCTCCCGCCCCGCGACTCCCGTCGAGGAGCTGACGGTCGACCCGGTGGAGAGGGACGCCGGGGTCTCCCTCATCAGCATCGACTCCGCGCACTCGCGCTTTCTCGACCTGACACCTTTGGGAGCGGCCACGACCATCCAGAGGATCGCCCTGCGGTCACTGGTGGAGGAGGCCCGCAGAGCCGATGCGCTCCTCGTTCTCATCGCCTCTCCGGGTCAGCGTGAGGAGTACCTGACGGAGCACCTGGTGTGTCTGCACATCGAAGCTCCCGCGCGTGCCGTCGACGTCTTCCAGAGAGCCATGGGGAAGCGGTACACGGACGAGACCGTTGATCACTGGCTGCAGGATCCCGGTGTCCGGGACGCCCTGGAGGGGGCCGAGCCCGCCCGGGCGATCAGACTCGCGCAGGAGGCATTCCGGCTCCGTTCCTCGTATGAGGACGAGGCCGACTGGATCAAGAACGTCCTGGATGATTACGCCGACACGACCGAGGAGCTCGCACGCTGGTTCACCCGACACGACCTGGAGAAGGAGTTCCGACGTGTCCTGCTGGCCACGGTGGCTCTGCTTGAGGGCGGGGACCGCACGGTGGTCGTGAGTCAGGCGCGTCGTCTGGCCCAGGAGTGGTACATCCCCTCGATGTGGCGGACACCCATCTCCGGAGAGGGGCTCACCGCGCACCTGTGGGAGATCGGAGCCCACGTCCGTGAGGATCGCGTTCACTTCAACCGTCGCACGTTCGGCGACGAGGTCCTCGACTACCTCTGGCGTGAACACCCGGGGACGCGTGTCTCCGTCCAGGAGTGGGCCGCCGAGGCCGTCGCCGAACTCGATGTCCCGCCACGGGCCGAGGCGGCGCGACGGTGGCTACGGCTGGCACGACGCCATCGCGACACCACGCCTGTACGGACACTCATCGACCGGTGGGGGAACTCCAGTTCCCTCATGTGGGCGGCGATACCGGTGATCGCCGAGGCCGCGGTCGCGCCGGAGTTCGGACCGCAGGTGCGTGGGCTCCTGTACGACGCCGCGCGGTCGTGGGGAGTGAGTCTGCGGGACCGGACCGTCCTGGAGGTGTGCCGTGTCTACGGGCGGGTCCAACCGGCCACCGCCCTGACCCGGGTGCGGCTCATCGCGGAGAAGGTGCCCGCCTACTGGGACGAGACCGTGCTCCAGGCCTTGGAGGACATCTCCGGGGAACCGGAGAACACCGCCGTCGTGCTGGGGACATTGGTTGAGTGGACCCAGAGGAAGGAGCGGGGGCGCAGAACGAGTGTCGCACGTCTGGCCCTCTGCCGATTGTTGGGCGCCACCGACGGTCCCGCGCCCAGGGTCCTGGCCGCGCTCGACCGGGATGAGGTGGCACCGGACGACCTGGTCTGCGCCTGGCACGCGGCCTCATACGGCGGTACCGAGGCAGGCCGTGCGCTGTGGACATGGTTCGACGCCCTGGCGGTCACTTTGGGCAGACCCGGCGGAGCTTTCGAGGTTCTTCGGGAGGCCGCACGTGGGCATGACCGTCTGCGCCTCGAACTGGAGTGGTGGGCCCGGCGGTGGAAACACGCTCACACAAGAAGGGCTCCGGCCCTCGACGAACTGTTGCGCACCCTGAGCGAAGGCGAGGAGACACGATGACGGAACGCCGAGGTGAGGGCCGTGGTCGCAAGGTGCCGGTATGGAGTATCGCCTTTCGTCCCCCGGACGAGACACGGACCTTCCAGGCCCGTGTGCCCTCCAGCGCGGAGGGGATGTGGTTCGAAGGAACCTTCGAGATGACGGTCTCCTGGAACGGGGCGGGTATCGCGGCGCGGTCGCGGGCCCTGGCCAGGATCCAGCGTGAGCTCATCAGAGTCGCCGCTGAGGTCAGTGCCGGTTTCGCCTTGGGGGACCGGGGGACCGCGGAAGCCGAGATCGCCTGCGCGGTCGCGGACATGAAGGGGATTCGTGAGGACACGGTGCGCGAGGTGGGGGTGTCGGTGGCTCTGACAGCCGACGACGAGGACATGGCCTTGGACCGCGAGCGTGAACGTGTGGGACCTCGCAACGAGGTCCGCAAGGCACTTCACCAGGTGCGGATGGAGCGTGTCAGGGAACTGCGCCGTGACGTTCTCAGCGATCCCCAGGTTGCCCGGGTGTGGTGGTACGAGCAGAACCCCAACCTGCTGCACGACATCGAGGAAGCGGGAGCCGCCCTCGACGCCATGGCCACACCGGGTGGAGAGGCTGAGGAAACCGACGCGGACGGGGCGGACGATCCCGTTCTGGACGCCTTCCTGTCCGGGCTGGAGGAGTGGGAGGTCCCTCCGGTCTTGGAGAAGCTGGCCACCCTCCTGGAGGGATTCGAGCGCCGCGACCTGGTCGAACGCCTTCGGAACAGGTGGCCGCAGGACTGACTCCGGCCGGTGGGTTCCTGACATACGCGGGGAACCCACCGGCGGGCGGATCAGAGCAGGAAGTCCCGTGCTCCCCCCCACTGCCCGGAAGCCTCTGCCTCCGGGCAGCAGTGGACAACGCCGACAGGCCACTCGACCAGGGCCTGTCCTATCGTCCGATCAGACGGGTCAGGAACTCCTGGGTCTCGGGGTCCGTCGAGTACAGGACCGTGCCCCGCATCCCACGCGTGAGCAGCACCTTGTACGTGTTGCGGATCAGCGCCTCAGCCTCGGTGTCGGTGGTCTTCTTCCCCATAGCCGGATCGCGGTTGGCGCTGCGGTCCACCACCAGCCGGCCGTCGCGGAAGACCAGATCCGGCCCCAGGATCACACCCGACCAGTCGTACTCGAAGCCCTGGGCCGTGTACACGCACCCCACCTGGTCGAAGCCGCCCTCCTCGGTCGCCCACAGAGCGCTCGGGGGCACTCCGGGCAGCCAGCGCTCCAACCGGCTGTTCCACGGGCGCTCCCAGTCACCGATGCGGACGTCGTTCTCCAGGGGCCTGTCCTTCTCGGCCTTGCTCCAGGGCCAGCAGTAACCGGCGCTCAGGCGAGCGGTGTAACCCTGCTCCAGTGTCGGGCGCAGGAACTGCTCCATCTCGGCGGGGGAGGAGGCCGTGCTCAGGTCGAAGTTCTCGTCGCCCTTCCAGGGGACCGGTCCGCCAGGAGCGAGGCCGAGCAGGCGCAGTACCCACTGCTCGTACAGCGCGCTGCCACCGCACCGGAACTGTCCGTCCAGGTCGATCTGGTGGACCTGGTACCCCTTGGCCTCGGCGTGCTGGCGGACGGTCTCCACGGTGCCCATCTCCCCGGGGCGTACCACCTGGTGCTCGTCCAGGAGGAAGACGGGGACCCTGGCCGCCGACAGCAGTTCGTCCACCTGGGGCCTGTCCGTGCGCAGCGCGGCCTTCGTGTAGCGGTTGGCCGAGGTCTCGCGGATGCGGTGCGCCTCGTCGCAGATCAGCACCTCGAACTGGTTCGGCGAGGCGTCCATGAAGCTGTTGAAGTACTTGAACAGCTTCTGCACCCGCGGGCTGCGCCTGCCCGCCACCTTGCGCATGGTCGTGGTGAAGGCCTTCGACCCGGTCGCGTGCATGGTGCTGATCTCGTCGCGGGAGAGCTCACCGAGCAGGGACATGGCGATGACGCTCTTGCCGCTGCCGGGGCCGCCGCTGATGATGACCGCGGTCTTGCGGTCCTCCTCGTGAGCCCGCTGCACCGCGTGCATGACCATGCGGAACGCGGTGTGCTGTTCGTCCAGCAGGGTGAACTGGGTCCGCTCCTTGACCTCGGCCGCCGCCACCTTCATCAGCTGGCGGCTGGGGCGCGCCTTTCCGCCCAGGAGACGGTCCGCGGCGTCGGCGCCGGGGAGCGGCGCGAGCCTGCTGCGGAGGAAGTCGAGGAACTCACCGCGCCGCTGGGCGGTGAAGAGCTGGCCGTTGCCGTCCTGGGGGAGGTCGAAGAGGTCGCGCACGGCCGGGTCGTAGGCGTTGTGCAGGTAGGCCGCGCCCCGGATCTGCTTGTCGGGGTCGGTGACCGAGGAGACGAAGTCGCCGATGTAGGAGCAGTAGTCGCGCACCTGCAGGACGGGGTGCAGCTTGGGGCCTCCGGGCTGGTGGGGGACCAGCACCATGGTCGGGTCCTCCTCCCACGACTCGGCCTCGCTCCACTGCTTGAGTTCGACGACCACGTAGCTGTGGTCGCCCGTCTCGGGATGGTGACCGGCCAGGATCACGTCCACACGCTTGTCGGACAGCGGCAGGCGGTACTCCATCAGCACCTCGACCTCACCCAGGCCCGCGTCGACCAGGTCGCTGGCCAGCGCGGGCAGGCTCCGGTTCCAGGAGCGGACCTCCGACGGACTGGGGGAACGACCGGTCGAGAAGCGCAGGTGTTCGGCGATGAGCTCGCCGAGCTGCTCCTCGAGCTGAGAGAAACGCGACAGGGACACGGCGGATCGGCGGAAGGCCGTCAAGAACACTCCAGGGCAGCACGAAGGGGAACTCGTGCGGGTGGAGGCGTGTCCTCGCCGGAAGCCTGTCGGGCCGCAGGTCGTACCTGACCAGGCTAGCGACATCGCTGCCAGCGAGAACTCGGTTCCACGAAACACGAGGCGGACGCGGTGTCGTCCGGTGCGGGATGCCGAACGTCATCGCCAACTCGTACCATATGCACACTTAACGACATTCTTCCGTGATGCCCGAAAAAGGTGTTCTGGCATCCGCGGGTCACGTGCGTCGAAGGAGGACCGTGACGACGGTTTTCGTGTACGTCGGAGAAGAGGGGCAGAGGAACCTCGACACCGGAATCCAGGAATCGTTGTGGGGGTGGAAGCCCGGGGTTGTGGATGGCAAGGCCCACCTGGAGGTGCTTCAGTCGCTCCACAAGGGCGACTACCTCGTCCTCGGCTCCCTCGGCCTGGGCAGAATCAGTGTGGAGAAGGCTCAGGGCCGGACAGTGGCCAAGCTCTACGTCACCCGGCTCACCGGCGGTCTCTACCAGGACCACACCACCGTCTGGGATGACGAGACCTACCCGTACCGAGTTCCAATGGAACTGCTGGATGTGTGGCACGAGGTTGGTAAGGACGACGTCGGCGACGCCGCATGGGAGGCTCTGCGCCGCTCCGCATGCGCGAACGGAGCTGCCCGGCCTGCCGAGAGCGAAGACTCCTTCATGGAGAAGGTCCTGGCCAGAGTCCTGGGTCAATGGCAACAGGAACTCACCGAAGCCGGAAAGGACGCAGACGCTCCCGGCGATACCGAAGATCCCGCGGATGCCACCAACCTCGACCTTCCCCCGGTCACCGACCGCCCGGCCTACGTCCTCGCCCGCACGGAACAAAAAGCCCTGCGGCGTAAGAAGTTGGCTGGTAAAAGTGAGGTCTGTTGTGACCTGTGTCAGCTTCTGTTGCCCAAGAGGTTGGTGCACACCGCCCACATCAAGCGGCGCAGTGTGAGTTCCCACAAGGAGCGGGGCGACCTCAGCAACGTCATGTTCGCCTGCGTGCTCGGGTGCGACTCCCTCTTCGAGCACGGATACGTCTACGTCGCCGCCGACGGGTCGATCCACTCCACGGAGCAGTCCGCGGACAACCCTGCCCTCGAGACTGCCGTCGCCCGCCTCGGTGACACCTGCACCGCCCACACCGACGCCAGCGCCGACTACTTCGCCTGGCACCGCCACAACATCGCCCACGTGGAAGAGAGCTGATGCCGGAAACCTCCCCCAACACCCCCCTGCAGTTCGTCTACTCGGGCCGGATCGGAGACGCGGCCAAGGAGGTGGAGAGTCCCGATTTCGTCGGTCTCTGCCGGACCCGTTACGAAGCCGCCGGTTTCGGTGAGCCCGGAGAGTCCGAGGTCCGTAGCTGGACCCGGAGTTGGCCGTCGCTCCTGACGACCCTGGTACGAGCGGGTCTTCAGGACCTGTGGATCTACCTGGAGTTCAGCGCGGCGGACGGCGCCAGCCGGTTCGACGCGCTGGTGCTTGGGGAGGACCCTCAGGCGGGCCTCACCGCGGTGATCGTCGAGTTGAAGCAGTGGTCCCGGGCCCAACCGCTCTCCCGCCGCAGGGTGCGTGTCCCGTCCGGTGGAGAGACCACAGAAGCGCTGAACCCGGCGGTACAGGTGGGGGCCTATGTCCACCTCGTGCGCCGACGTCATGCCTCCGAAACCGCCCCGCTCACCGTCAGGGGTGTATCCCTCCTGCACAACGCCTCCGAGGATGTCGTCCAGAGCCTGAGGTCCGACTCGAATGGTGACTACCCCATCATCAGCAAGGACCAGGTCGCAGTGGCGGGCGACGGGCACGAGCTCGCCCGGCTCCTGCGGATGGACGGTCTGGAGCCACCCTCGGAGGCGCTGGTCCATGCGTTCGAGCACGCGGACTGGTCGATCTCCCAGAGTCTTCTCACCAACCTGGGAGACACCCTGGAGAAAAACTCCGACTTCGTGCTGGTGGGAGACCAGCAGCACGCCTTCGTGAGTATCCGTGATCGCGTCGCTGACGCGCTCTCCGAGGGGAAGCAGTACGTCGTCCTCGTCAAGGGTGGTCCCGGAAGCGGTAAGACCGTACTCGCGATCCGTCTCCTCGCCCACTACCTGAAACACGACGGTGCGCGACCCCGTTACTTCACTCCTTCCGGCACCCTGGTCAAGCAGCTCAGGGAGAAGTCGGGGGACAACACCTACCACGACCTCTTCCAGACCCCGGGGAAGGTCGTCAGGGATTCGCAGATCGTGTTCCTCGACGAGGCACACCGGCTCAAGCTCAACGGCAACGACTTCGCCACCCTTCTCTCCACACACTTTCGGGACGTCCCGGTGGTGGTCGTCTTCCTCGACGAACGACAGGTGATCAGGCCCGACGAGAGGATCAGCGAAGACGAGGTACGGTCCGTTGCGGAGCGTTTCGGAGCCCGGGTCGTCGAGCACAGCCTCACGGGCAACTTCCGCTGCGGCGGTTCGCGCTCCTTCGGCGCCTGGGTGGACGACCTTCTCTACGGGACGTCACGACCGTGGGAAGGGCCGGACTACGACCTCGGCGTCGTGGAAAACCCCTCGGAGATGGAGCACTGGCTCGAGAAGCGCTTGGAGGGCCGGGGCGTCCCCAGGATCAGTGCCGGTTTCTGCTGGCCGTGGAAGAAGACCCATGTGCGGCCTCCTCTGCCCGAGGTCCGGATCGAGTGGGAACACGGTGACGGTGTTCGCCAGACCTGGGAACGTCCATGGAACCTCAACTCGGCGATCACCGACGACAACGGTGAGGTGGTCGCCCCCGAGAGCCAGATGTGGGCGACCCAGCCAGGAGGTGAGCACCAGATCGGCTGTGTCTACACCGCTCAGGGGCTGGAGTACGACCACGCCGGTGTGATCCTGGGTCCGGACCTCGTCCGGCGAGATGGCCGGTGGGTGGCGAACGCCGCTGAGAGCAGGGACTGGGTGATGAAGGGTGTGAGGGACGAGGAGTACCTGACCTACGCCCTGAATATCTACCGGGTGCTGATGACCCGCGGGATGCGTTCGTGCCGTCTGTACTCCACCGACAGGGAGACCCAGGACTTCCTCGCCTCGCTCATGCCGAGGAACCCTGCCTGACCTGTTGAGCCCGGTGGGCGGTCCGACCCCGCCCACCGGTCACACCTGTGGAATCTCGCTGAGGTTGTCCAGTGGCAGGAGAACCGACCACCGGGCCACAACGGTGCCTTCAGCACGCTCAAGGTTCGCACAGTCCTGGCGAGCGCCTCGGGTATCCCAGACGGCGGTGGTCTGTGCGCTCGCTTTCGTGACGCTGCTTTCCAGGACCGTTTCCACTCCAGCCATGAGTACAGGAGTGGATTGGCCGGACCAGGGCGGGGGTGTGTCGGAAAAACCCCGGGGGAAGTCAAGAAGGTGGCCGGATGAGGACACGGACTGTGCTCTCCCGCAGGTACGTCTGTTCCCGGTGCGCTTGTGGTTGTGGCGACGAGTAGAGTCGTACGCGCGTATGATGGATACCTTTCCTTCAGTGCTCCATACCCGTGTGCCACAGGTCCACGGGAATAGCCGGGTGCTGAAGAGACTGTGCTTTCCAATGCGGCCGGTGAACATTGACACGAGCGCTGATAACTGGCCGGTTCCGGATGGAAGCCGTGACTTGACCGGGGATGCCGCTTCCTGCGCGGCGAATGATCGTGAATACGGTGGTATGAGTGACTGAAAGGAACGGAAGATGAGTTCGGGTGAAGCCGGAGCCAACTGGGCAGCGATGGGTAAGGCCGAACAGGCGGAGGCACTGGCCGAGGCCATGGTCGGGCTTGAGGAAACTTTCGAGCTCCTGATTGGCGAGATCGCTCCTGCTGCCGGGCCGGTGGAAGCTGACTACCACAAGTTCAAGGAGAATCTGCAGCCGGAGATTCGCAGGGTTCAGGAAAACGGTCTCGCCCTGGCCAACAACATCCAGGCGGGTGCCTCGGAAATCGCTCAGAACGACTACGAGTCCAGTGATCACTATCAAGAGGCATGGGGGGACATCCCCGAGGTCAACTTCTCCTGACTCCAAGACTCGTCGCGAACCGGAGCACCACCATGTCTGGGAACACCTCTGTTCTCCACAATGTCGTCACTACGACGGCGGTCACCGTGTCAAGCACGAACGGGCTCTACAGCACCAAGTCCTTCTGTCTCTGGCTGAACTCCGACCCTGATGTCAAACCCTTGGTGCTCGCGTCCCTGGTGGATGACCTCAACACCTACGAGTCGAGGATCCTCGGTCGTGCTCACGACCTCGAGGGGGACTTCGACGACACCGCGAAAGAGTTCACCGAGATCATCAAGTGGGACATCTCCTCTCTCGGCGCCGAGGACCTGGCGACCTGGATGGAGGTTTCGTCGAGCATTCGCTTCTGTTCCGCCATCACGCAGGAGTGGGCGGACTACATGGAGGAGTACAAGGAAGAGCGTCTGCGAATCATCAACAAGTGGAACGAGGAAGCGCCAGGGCTCGCTGAGGGGTTGGACGAGGAACCTCCTTTCATCTCCCCCGTATGGTCCGACTCTCCGGCGGAAAAGGCCGAGGAGGCCCTTGCGGAGCTGAAGAGCCGACTTGAGGAAGAGGAGGCTACGGCGTACCGAACCTTCGAGTCACGGGCGGAGGAAATCGGTCAGGACCTGCGGAACGGGCCGACGCCGGAAGCGATAGAACGCCTCATGCACGGCGGATACATCTCATGGTCCTACTTCAACCTGGGTGGTGACGTGGAGTCCCTGCCGATCGACCTCGACCCCGAGGAGGCGGCGCAGGAGTTCGAGGAGTACGTCAACGACCCCGAGAACTATGACGGGGACATCTCCGGGTTGATCGCCCTGATCAACAACATCAGTATCGCGGCAATGGACCGTCAGGGTAACGGTGGAACCCTGACGGGAGAGGAACTCGACTTCCTCCGTGACTTCTACGCTTCCCTGGAGGAGTCAGGAGGGCCAGACTCGCTTCCCCCAGGTGTTCTCAACTTCGTGGAGAGCATCTCCACGAACCAGGACATCGATACGGGAACGGCCGAAGAACTGCTGGGAGCCCTGGGCAACGGGCTCCTTGTCATCTCCGACGAGAGCCTCGTCGGAGATTACGACAACCTTCCCGAGAGCATCAGAAGCACGGTGGAAGGCCCTGACGTGGACGCGGACGCCATCAGTCCTCACTGGTACACCAATGCCTCGAACCTCTCCCTGATGATGGGACACACCATTCCGGGGATCCAAGGAGGAGAGCAGTTCTCCGTCAACCTCGCCCAGACGGTCGGTTACGTACTGGACGGGACCGGGCCGAGTAATCCCCCGTCACTGGGCTCCACGTACTTCGAGAGACTCGTGGAGGTGGCCTCGCGTAATGAGGACGCCATGCACGCGCTGCTCACTGGAGAGGGCCAGTACGAGCACCCGGACCACGGCCTCGACGCGGAGATGACCCTACGCGGCATCTACACCTATGACTGGGGGGACGAGGGTGAGAGCGCGGGCAGGTTGACCGACTGGATCGGCCAGGAGTCCCACGGTGACTATGCGGAGAGGGAACGGGCAGGCGAGGCGATGGCCTCCCTCATGCAACTGTTCGGAGACCCCGCCTTCAGCGACGCCCTCGCCGGAACCGGGTACTCCGTGGCCGGCGAGGTCGTGGGTCCTGACGGCAGCATCATCCAAACCGAGTGGGGCAACGCCTCCGCAGGACATGTGAACCCACAACTGGCCGGGGCGTGGTCCGAACTCTTCAGTGCGTACATCGAGGAGTTCGGTTCCGGATACGGAACTCCGAGCGCGGACGGGGGGATTCCGGAGGACCAGCGCGAATCAGGGTGGAACCCAGGCGACGGCCTGCAGCTCACCCCTGCTGACCGGGAGAACTTCGTGCGCCTCATCATGGGAGATGAGGACGCTGCTTCCCGGGTCTACGCCGAAACCCTGGCGTTCGAGCAGGACAAGCTCTACGAGTTCCTCGCCGACCAGGACCACATCGACGATCGGTCCCCCGAATCAGCGGGAACTCTTCGCGGTCTGGTTGACAGCGCACTCCAGGAGGAGGCCGAGATCAGAACGCACAAGAGCAGTGAGGAGGACGTCAACTACAGGAACAAGGTCACCGGTTACGCCGCGGACATGGTCGGTGCCGCGCTGGCGGAAGCCCCCTACCCCGGAAGCGGCCTTGTCGCCGAGGTCGTCAAGATCGGCATCAAGGAGGGATTCGACGCGAGTTCCTATCCTGCCGAACTCCAGGTAGAGGCCTGGGAGGGGGGATGGGAGATCGAGGAGACCTTCAAGATCGCGGCGATGCGTGAACTCGCCCAGCAGGACCCGGAAATGCTCGAACGGCTCAGTGACCTTGAGGGGACGAACGCCTCTCCGGTGGTCGGGGACGACGGAGACCTTCACATCCCGCCCAACGCCAGTGACTGGGACCTGCAGGGCGAGGAATCCAGGACCGCGATCAGGCAGGCGTGGCGCGAGATCGAGTCGGACCTTTGGGGTGACACCGGATATGACCTCGCCTATGCGATGGGAGAGTATACGGGTGCCTACAACACCGAACGTGGAAGAATGGACGAGAACTACGATGCAGTCGCTTCGGAAGACTGATCTCCGAGTGTTTCTGGTCGGTTCCGACTATGGAGATGTGTGGTTCTGGTGATCGGTAGAGCGACTCCGGCCGTTACTGTCGCATTCGTCGTCCTGGCGAGCGGATGTTCGTCGGCGCCCGCAGGGGAGCAGGACGCCGGGAACCCCGTCGGTTCTGAGGTGATCCACGAGACCGCGGAGAGCCCTCTGCAGGAGCGTGCCGTCCCGAGCACCGTCTCCGAGGCTGCGTGGACGTGGGAGAGCCCGCGCGCTGTGCAGGTGGAGGAGATCCTTTCCGTGCCCACGGGGGCGGTCCTGCGCCTGAGCGATGGCGTGGTGGCACTGGACCCCGCCACGGGCGAGGAGGTGTGGACGTTCCGGCTGCCGGAGGAGGAGGCCGACGCGGCGGTCTCTCCGGACGGAACTACGGTCGCGGTGAGCGTGAACGGAACCCTGGTGCTGCTGGACTCGGCCACGGGCGAGCAGTTGGACACCAGGGAGTACGACGCTGACGGTGGCGGCGCGCTGGAGTTGGCGGGGGCGGGCCTGGTGTCCGACACCGGAGTGGTGACGGCCACCGAGGACGCCGGTTCCGGATTGGAGGTGCGACTGCACCCCTGGACCGGGGAGGGGGGAGGCTGGACCGCTGATCCCCTGCTGTGTGAGGACGGCTCAGCCGGGACCGGTCTCGAAGACGGGTTCCTCACCCCGACCGGTGTGGTGGCGGTCTTCGGGTGCTCAGGCGGTGACTCGGCCATGGTGAGCCTGGACGCCTCCTCGGGCGAGGAGCAGTGGCGTCTGACCCCGGGGGAGGACTACACCGACGAGTTCAGTGAGAACGGGGCTTCGGACACGGAGACCTTCGCCGTGGTCGGACAGGTGGCGGTCCTGCAGAACCTGGCCCGCCAACGGGGCAGCGTCGCGATCGACACCCGCACCGGAGAGGTCCTGTCGGATTCGATGCCCAGCGAAACCGGGGCCGACACCGTACGGGTGCTCTCCGACGGTTACGTGGTGAGGCGCACCGAGGACACCGACGAGGGCACCCGTGCCTGGTACGAACTGCGCGACTTCTCCGACGAGGTGTTGAAGACGGTACCCACCGACGTCGCCAGGCTCGACTCCTTGCTGCCCTTGGAGGAGACCCTCCTCCACCTGGACTGGGAGGACCCCGAGGAGGCTCCGGAAGTGGTGGTCTTCGCGTGGGGCGAAGGAGAACCCTCGGAGAGGATCACTTCCCCCATACGGGTGGACACCGCGGACCTTCCGAGTGTCTGGCGCGCGGAGGAGGCCACCGGCCCGGGAGCCTTCCAGGCCGTACCCGGAGGAGTGCTCCTACTGGAGTACACGCGCGGTGGGTCCCACGACCGGGTGGCCGGGTTCGTCTGAGGCGACTCCTCGAATCCGAGGTGCGGGATCTCGGACGTGTACACCGTCGGGATCATCGCCGACGCCGAACAGGTGCCGCTGCCGCGCGGTTTCTCTCCGGAGGCCCTCCCGGTGGGCTGAGGATGTGCGCTGTCCCTCGGGGTGCAAGGAGGGACAGCGCACCGAATTCTGCTGCACAGGCACTTATCGTCCGGTCAGCAGCGGCACATAGTCGGTGAGGCCCAGCCTGGCGCACATGCCGTCGAAATGGTCCCGGTCCGTCTGCCGGATGAGGAAGAACACGTCGATGAGCGCGTCCCTGGTCTCCGGGTCGAGGAGTTGCCAGGCGTCACCCTCGGGGCTCCGATGGGAGTTGCTGTGTACGTACTTCTTCAGGCGCTGCAGACGTATGTGGTCGTTCTTGAGCGCCTGTTCCAGTCCCGAGGTCAGGTTCTCGCCCTGCTTGGGGAACTTGAACTGGAGGAAGTGCTCCAGGATCTTGCGCGCGTCGTTGGGTGTGGAGGTGGCCAGGCGGACGTCAGCGTCCGCCGAGGTTGACTCGAGTGATGTGAGTAGGTCTCGCGCGGCGCGGTGGAAGACGAGTGTGTACTCGGTGCTGAGCGCATTGGCCTCGGAGCCAGTCAAGCTGATCGGATCCAGCACTGGGTATCGGATGGTACGGCCCTCGTGGTCCGGGTCCGGTCGGATGTTCGACTTCATGAAGTGGAGAGTGCTCTTCTCCGCCCACTTCTCCCGCTTTCCTGCGGTCAGGGTGTCCTTCCAGCAGCGGAGGAACGTCGTGCTGTGTGTGAGCACGAAGAGCTGACGGCACAGGACCCCGGGGTCCAGGCGTGTGACCAGAGTGGAGTGGACCCCCCTCATCAGGTGGTCGTCCAGGCTGGAGACCGGATCGTCGACCACGACGATGGTGCGCTCCAACTCGCGCCCCTTCTCCTCCAGGCTCTTGAGGAAGTAGAGCAGGGCGATCACCGTCTTCTCCCCCTCGCTCAGGTGCCGGGCCGGTTCTCCGTCCCGCAGGACCCGGTAGTGGCCGTCCACGTGGTCGAAGCTCAGTTCTTTGCGCCTGAGCAGGCTGGCGATGTCGTTGTTGAGCGTGGGGAGGAAATGGTCGGGATTCATCCCCTGCTCGGGAGTCTCCTTGAGCACATCGCGGCACTCGCCGAGTTCCTCCTCGCAGGCCTTGATCTCGTCACCAAGTGAGGCTTCCTCGTCGCGGAACCGCTGCCAGGTGTCCTGGACGTCGTACAGCATCCGCTGGAATCGGCGCTCGGCGGCCCGGGCTCGGTCCTCATCCTGGCTGCGGGTTCCCTCGTTGTGATCCTCGATGAGGTTGTTGACCGCGCTCAGGTCGAGGGAGCCCACGACGTCCATGTCCACGGGGGTGAGGGGAAGGAACATTGATTTCTGCTTCTCGTCCAGACCGCTGACGAGCCGGTCCAGGAGAAGGAGGAACCCGTCGACATTTCCGCGCACCTCCTTGGCCGCGGTCTCGTAGAAGCTCCGGAGGTGTTCGAAGAACAAGACGTCATGCGGAAGTTCGGTGACGAGCCGCTCGGCCTGTCGACGCAGGTCGTTGATACGTCCGTGGATCCCGGTGATCTCGGACTCGAGGCGGGCGTAGCCCTCGTCGAAGTGCTCCTCCAACCGACGGATCCGTGACTCCTCGAGCGCGGAGTCACAGAACAGACAGGTGTCACGGCCGCTGTGCAGATCCAGACCCCTGCGCACCCATGCGGAGTGGGAGGAGTTGGCGGCGAGCTCCTCGATCACGGTCGACCTCACGGTGCGCTGGCGCACCGTGTTGACCTGCTCCCAGAGGTCCCGTGTGGTCAGGCCGGGGTCGACGACCTCGGACACGGGTTCCCACCTCTGGTTTCCGAGCAGGGTGCTGTCCTGTTCCCCGAACCGTGCCAGTTCATCCAGTGGCGTGAGCGACTGACGTAGCGCCTGTTCGACGTGGCGTGCATCGAAGCCCCTCCTGAAACGCGGATTGAACGAGGAGAGGTCGTTCACCGCCCTCGCGCCCACGCCACGGAGGGCGTCCCTACGGTTGTTGCCGGCCTTGCGATGCTGCTTCTGGAGACCCTTCAGTTGCTTCGTCAGTTCCTGGATGCGCTGTAGCGCCTCTTCGCGCCGTTCCTTCTGTTCGACACTCGGCTTGCCGAAGTACATCAGTGCTGGTGCGCCGGTCTCGGTGTCCTCGGAATCGAACCTCAGGTTCTTCCGGACGTACTCGGCGTTGAAGAGGCACACGTTGCTCCAGTCCCAGTGCCCCGGGGCCTCGACCTTGTTCCGCTCCTCGCTGTCGCCTGGCTGGATGAGGGCCTTCAGGCCGTGCTTCCACTCCTTGTCCTCCGGAACGCCGCTGAGCAGAGTGGCCAGGGTACTCTTCCCGGTGCCGTTCGGAGCGTAGATGACGTTCAGCGCCTGGAAGTCGATGGCTCCCGGTGACTGCTTCCACCTCTGGTAGCAGCGGAAGTTCTTGACATAGGTGATGCGCTTGATCAAGGCAGGGGGTCCTCAATAGCAAGGGGGAACAGAGTTCCAGGATGCCAGAGAGGCGTGCGTGGTGCATGGCCCTTTCCATGTGCCACCCGCACGAATCGATTCGTTGGACAAAAGCGCACAAAGCGGAAAATAGGTTTTATACCTGCTTTTTAGGTTCGTGTTCTGGCGCTCTTCCTATGTCCACACGCCCTGCGTTCTGGTACCGGTGTCACCGAGGAAAGTGAGCTGCGGGCAGAGCCAGCAGGGAGGGGTGGCTGGTGTCAGGCCCCTTAACCGGATCCACCGGACCTGCCGCCGACCTCCTCGCGCAGGCGCGCGGCCCTGGGAT
This sequence comes from Nocardiopsis synnemataformans DSM 44143, assembly GCA_000340945.1. GTDB lineage: Bacteria > Actinomycetota > Actinomycetes > Streptosporangiales > Streptosporangiaceae > Nocardiopsis > Nocardiopsis synnemataformans. The sequence continues at coordinate 61,375 of ANAW01000081.1, forward strand.
CGGAGAAGCCCTCCAGCGCCTCCAGAGCCTCGCGCCAGTGCCCCCGGGCCGCCTCCGCGTCACCGCTGGCGGACACGGACGAGGCCAACCGGTCCAGGCACACCGCCAGCCTCCACCGGTCCTGGTACCGGCGGTATGCGCCGGCCGCCTGCCGGTAGAACTTCGCGGCCTCCTCGGGACGCTCGAGCGCCTGATAGACCTCTCCCACGCCCTCGAAGGCCTCGGCCTCGCGCACGTGGTCGGCGATCGCGCGGTGCAGGACCGCCGCCTCGTGGAAGCAGGACAGAGCCTCCTCCATCTGCCCGAGCAGGACGTGGATCCTGCCGAGCTCGAGGAGCGCGTACCCCTCCCGGACGGTGTGTTCGAGTTCCTGGGCCAGCTCCAGGGCCTTCTGAATGAAGCCCAGTGATCGGTCGGCCCGGCCGAGTTCCCGCCAGGCAGCGCTCAACGAGGTCAGGCAGGCGAACTCGCTCATCCGGTTGCCGGTCCGCCGGTGGACGCCGATGGCCTGTTCGGCCAGGGCCGTCGCTTCCTCCGGCCTGCCCAGGTCGAGGAGGCAGCGGACCAGGTTTCCCTGGACGATCCCCTCCCAGAGCCTGTCCCCGAGGGCCCTGGCGGACTCGAGGGAACGCTCCAAGTGGTCACGGGCTTCGCCGAGTCGGTGCTCGCGCAGGTGGACCAGGCCGATGGCGTTCGATGACATGGCCACACCGAGCTCGTCACCCGACTCCCGCCGGAGCTCCAGGGCACGCCCGTGGTGGGTGATCGCGTCATCGGGCCGGTGGGACTGCAGGCAGGCGATGCCCAGGCTCTCCTCCAGGTCGGCCTCGACCGAGGGGCGGTGTTCGCGTCGCACCGCCTCCAGGCCGCGGCGGACAACGGCGCTCCACTCCGCGCCGAGGCTGTGGAAGGCTGGGAAATGCCGCAGAACCAGGGGAAACCGCCAGACGACGCCGTCCATACCACTGGCGGCGGCCGTCGCCGCCGCGGCCATCAGGTTCTGCCCCTCCAATTCGAACCACCGGACCGCGTCGGCGTTGCCGGTGAACACGCGAGCACCCTCGTGTGCCCCGTCGCGCAGCAACCCGTCCGGTTCGGGGCGCCGCAGGTTGGAGTCGGTCACTTCAAGGGCGGCGTACGCGGTGCGCAGGTACCAGGTCAGGAGTCGCTCCAGCGCCTCGTTTCGCAGACCAGGTTCCTCCCCGTCGCGCACCTGGTCCATAGCGTAGGAGCGGATCAGGTCGTGGAACCGGTAGCGGTCCGGGCCGGTCTGCTCCAGAAGGTGGGCGCCCACCAGGGTGTCCAGGGTGCGCCGGGCCCGACGGGCGGGCAGGTCCGCCAGGGCCGCCGCGGCTCCCGTGGTGAAGTCCCGGCCGGGGTGCAGGCCGAGCAGCCGGAACATGCGTGCGGCACCCTCGGGCAGGGCCCGGTAGGACCAGGCGAAGACGGAACGGACCGTACCGGCCTCCTCCTCGTCATCGGTGGCCAGGGCGTCCCACAGCGAGGACTCGTCGCGAAGGTCCTGGATGAGGTCGGACAGCGGCATGTGGGGACGGCTCGCAGCGCGTTCAGCGGCGATGCGCAGGGCCAGCGGGAGCTGTCCGCACAGCCGGGCGAGTTCGGCCACCTCCTGCGGGTCGTCCTGCGGCCGGTGGCGGACCGTGACGTGCTCCAGGAGCTCCACCGCCTCGGCGGGGTCCAGGGTGCGCACGGTGAGGCGCTGCGCGCCGTCCCTGACGACCAGGCCGGACAGCCGGTCCCGGCTCGTGACCACGACCGCGCAGTCGGAGGAACCCGGCAGCAGCGGGCGGACCTGCGCCGCGGTCGAGGCGTTGTCCAGCAGGATCAGGACGCGTTTCTCGGCCAGGAGGGAGCGGTAGAGGGCGGAACGGCTGTCGGTGTCGGGGGGAATCGAGCTGGCGGGGATCCCGAACGCCCGCAGGAACCGGTCCAGCACCTGTTCGGGGGCCATGGGCAGCCCGGGGCCGTACCCCTGCAGGTCGACGTAGAGCTGTCCGTCGGGGAAGTGGCTCCGGACCCGGTGGGCCCAACGCAGCGCGAGGGCCGTCTTGCCCACTCCGGCGGTACCGGCGATGACGTGGACCGTGACCTCGGAGGGGCCGTCCTCGCTTCGTTCGGCTCCCCGCACCGGCGTGCTGAGGATCTCGAGTTCGCCGGTTCGGTTCACGAACCCGCGTACGTCACCGGGGAGCTGCCGGGGCACCGGAGCGGGGGAGTGGTCGGACCCGTGCCCGTGGAAGTGGACCCCTCCCCGGACGTCACGTGCCTGGACCGCACGGCCGGAGACGTCCGCCATCCGCGACCGTGTGCCGGCGGCCGGGTCCTCCTGCGGCTCCCCCCCCG
>ANAW01000081.1:63744-66730 GCA_000340945.1 Nocardiopsis synnemataformans DSM 44143
GGCCGGGTCCTCCTGCGGCTCCTCGCCGAGGTGGGGCGTGCCTCTATCGGACACCGGTGGTTTCCGCCCCGCCCACCTCGCGGACGAAGTAGTCCTCCAGGGCCTCGGCGGCCGAGTGGAGGGCCGCTATCTGGGACCTGCACTGTGCGGTGACGGCGGGGTCGGCGAAGCGGACCGCCCCTTCGAGTACGCCCTGCTCGTCGTAGAGGATCTTGTAGGTCACCTCGTCTCCGAGGGTGACCACCTCCGGAACGGGGCGCTCCCGCTCGAAGGACGCGAGCCGTCCCGGGGAGACGACGCGGATGTCCTCGCCGCACTGGGCCCGGACCCGCAGGGAGTGCAGTTCCCAGAGCAGGTAGACGGGGAAGGGCTTCTCCACGACCCGGACCCGGCGGACACCGCACCCCGCCTGGGCGAGACGGGCGAATTCCTTCCGAAGGGCGGGGCGGTTGTCCTCCAACAGACGCAGGGACTCGTCCCGGCGCCCGTCGAGAAAGGCCAGCCAGCTCCTGCTTTCCGGTTGATGGAACTCCTGTTGCCGTTCGAGCTTGTAGACGTCGGTGTCCCTGAGTGACCCGAAACGGTTCCTGAAGTCACTGGAGTAGTCGGTGAGCGCCAGGTGATCACCGGGAAGGGAGTCGATGGTGTCAAGCATCGGGAATATCCGATTTCGCTGAGATCAGTGTGGAACGGGGGATGACGACGAGTCGCTCGTCCTCCGCGATGGCGGCCCCGCTCGGGAGCCGATGGGCATAGGTCCGCGTCAAGTCACGGCCGATCACGGCTATGTCGCCGTTGGAGAGTTCCCAGATATCGGGGCAGCCGTCGACGTGGTCGGTGTTGCCCAGCTCCGCCGGTGATCTGCCCAGCCTCCGTGCCATGTCCGCGGCGGGATCCGCCTCCCAGGGACGTGTCATCGTGAGCCCTTCCACGCACTGTTCGGGGGGTGTACGTGCGCCTGACAAAAATAACACGAAAGCACGTATTCCCTGGGTGATGATTGTGTCGCCCACGGACACTATCGTCTCTCCCCGCCAGATGGTCCATGTTTCCGTTGAATCAACCCCAGCTGGCTGTGCCGCGTGAAGAGCAGGTCAGGGGATGTGTGGTGCCAAGGGTGATTTTTCGTCTTCTGGTGTGGCGGTGGGCCTGTTTCACAGCTTTTACTGAGGTGAAATTTGGTTTGTCCGCATCCGGTCATGGTGAGGAAGGGAAACAAGATTCTTTGGTCCCTGAATTCCCCGCTCGCGGGTAACCTATGACGGATTCGCATACGAGGTGCTCGCGGCCTCACCACGGCGCAGGGGCGGGGTAGGTGTACACCGAGCAGCGGACGGGGCCCGGGCAGGTCACGTGTACGTGTGCGGTGGCCTGAGGCCGGGCCGATGCCGGAGAGCGGACACCGCCCTCCGCCAGTGCTGAAAGGCCTTGTGGGTGGCCTTTTCGGCCACTCGGTGGTGCTGACTCCCACCCGTGCGCATCGTTAGAGTTCCTGCTCGATCACCATGAACCCCCAGCGGTGTGAGGAGAGCGGTGCCTGCCGAGCGGATCTGGCTTGACGTCCCGTACGCGGAGAAGGACCTGGCGAAGGCGGAGGGAGCGCGTTGGGATCCCGGCGCGCGCCGGTGGTACGCGCCCCGGCCGGGTATCGCCGGACTGGAGCGCTGGTTGGCCCGCCCCGACGTTCCCGACCTGTTGCCCGGGGAGGACCGCTCGCTCGGCTCGGGACTGTTCGTCGACCTGGTTCCCACCACCTGCTGGTTCACGAACGTGCGCTCGTGCGTGTCACAGCAGGACTGGGAGCGGTTGCGCCGCATGGTCGTCAACCGCGCGGGGCGGGTGTGCGAGATCTGTGGGGCGTCCGCCGACCGCGAGGCGCAGCGCTGGCTGGAGGTTCACGAGAGGTGGATCTTCGAAGCGGTCCAGGACTCAGACGCTGCGCCGCCTGATCTGTGTCTGCACGCCCTGCCACACCGTCACCCATTTCGGCCTCGCACAGGTGAGGGGGATCGCCGGCCAGGCGATGGCGCACCTGATCGAGGTGACAGGTGCTTCTGTCGGGGCGGCCCAGCGTCATGTCCAGGAGGCGTTCGCGCTCTGGGAACGCCGCTCGCAGGTGGTGTGGGAACTGGATCTGAGCATGCTGACAGGGGTGGGGATCACCGTCCAGCCTCCGCCCGACGCACTGCGCCGTGCCGAGGAGGCCCGGGCCCAACTCCAGCGCCAAGGGCCACCGTGGTGACACCTGTCGGGGCCGGGTAAGCGCTGGATACGAGCCTGGGACACGAGTAGCGAGGACGGCCCCCTGAGGGTGGGCGTCTGCGTCAGTCAGCGGTCGCGGGCATCCGGAACCTGATCACCGGGACGGTGTCCGTGGCCGCTCCTCCGCCCTGTCCCGGTGACTGTTGTCCGGCTTCCCTGCCGGGGTCCACGTGGGCCAGGAGCGCGCCGAAGCCCGCCCAGCCCTCGCTGTCGCCGTGGTCACCGCCACCGGTGAGGTCGTACCAGACGGCCGGGGTCATCGGCGGCCCGACCGGGACGGCTCGCACGGGTGCGTTCAGGGCGCGGTCGACTCCCAGGGAAGCGACGGTCTCCACCCCCAGGGCCACGCCCACCGGTGTCGCCCCGCCCGTTCGGTAGGGGCTCCGGGTCAGGTCCGCGCGGCCTCGGCGGCGGCGCACCTCCATCACGTGCAGCACGCCCCGCTCGGTCAGCTCCCGCACGAGCGGCACCAGGGCGGACAGGTTCGGCTCCTGCTCCTGCGGGTGGCTCACCGTGAGCGTGATGGTCTCGCGGACGCACTCCCGGGTCCGGCGCACCCGCAGAGTGCCGGAGAAGGCGCGCTGACCCCCCTCGGGACGCACCGGTGCGGGCGGTCCGGCGAACACCAGCCACGAGGGGCGGGGAGACCGGTTCCGGCACAGGCCCGTGAGGGCGCCGGTGTCCCAGGCCAGAGTGGCGGGGGGGGGGGGGGGGGGGGGGGGGG